>JAIVGV010000524.1 GCA_020201365.1 Acidobacteriota bacterium | reverse complement strand
GCTTACAACACGGCTGTGCTCGGTCGTCTCGTCGAGTTCGTCGGCGATCACGAGGCGGGCGCGCGCGGGGCTGACGAGTTGCGGCAGATTCTGAAGTTCGCCGAAGCGAGCGGGATCGGCGCGAGGATCAAGATCGATCCGAGCCTCGCGCGCGGGCTCTCGTACTACACGGGCGCGATCATGGAGATCAACGTGCCCGACCTCGCCGGGTCGCTCGGCGGCGGCGGTCGCTACGACAACTTGGTGGGGATGTTCTCGAAGCAGTCCATCCCCGCGTGCGGCTTCTCGCTGGGGCTCGAGCGCATCATCGTCGTGATGACGGAGCGCGGGATGTTCCCGCCGCACCTGTCGGTCGCGTCGGCGAACCTGTTGGTGACGGTGTGGGACGAGGAGTCGGCGGCGGACGCGCTCGCGTTCGCGGGTCGCCTGCGCGGCGAGAATCATCTGCGCGTTGACGTCTATCCGGGCGCGGACAAGCTCGGCAAGCAGTTGAAGTACGCCTCGGCGCTCGGCGTGCCGTTCGTCGCCGTGCTCGGACCCGAAGAGCGCGCGCGCGGCGAGTTCACCTTGAAGAACATGCGGACGGGCGAGCAGCGCACGCTGCGGCGTGACTTCGACGCGGCGGAGTTCGCGCGCGTCTGGAACGAGCTGTTGGGCGAGGGCGAGCGCGGTTAAGATCGGCGCGGCGCGGGCGCGGGCAGACGCCCGGCACGCGCGGAAGAGTCGGAGAGTATGTTGGACAACCTGGGAAACTTGCGGCGGACGAAGACGTGCGGCGAGCTGCGCGTGGAGCACACGGGGCAGAAGGTCGTGCTGATGGGCTGGGTCGCGCGGCGGCGCGACTTCGGGCCGCTCACCTTCTTCGATCTGCGCGACCGCGACGGCGTCACGCAGGTCGTCTTCAACGAGGAGACTGCCGCGGAGGCGCACGCCAAAGCGAAGGAGGTGCGCGGCGAGTTCGTCATCGCGGTGCGCGGCGAGGTCGTGGCGCGCGAGGAGGGCGCGCGCAACCCGAAGCTTGAGACGGGCGAGGTCGAAGTCCAAGCGTCCGAAGTTTGGATTCTCAACGACGCGCGCACGCCGCCGTTCCAGTTGGAAGTCGCCGCGCCGGAAGCGTTGGCGGCGGAAGAGTTGCGCCTGAAGTATCGCTACCTCGATCTGCGCCGCCCGCAGTTGCAGGCGCACTTGCGTCTGCGCCACCGCGTCGTCGCGGAGATTCGGCGCTACATGGACGAGCAGGGGTTTTGGGAGATCGAGACGCCCGTGCTCATCAAGTCAACGCCGGAGGGCGCGCGCGATTACGTCGTCCCGTCCCGCCTGCACCACGGCAAGTTCTACGCGCTGCCGCAGTCGCCGCAGCTCTTCAAACAACTCTGCATGATCGCGGGGCTCGACCGCTACTACCAGATCGCGCGCTGCTTCCGCGACGAAGACCTGAGAGCCGACCGCCAGCCCGAGTTCACGCAGCTCGACGTCGAGTTCAGCTTCGCCACCGAGGAGCAGGTCTATACGCTCGTCGAAGGACTGAAGCTGGGCGACGAAGTTACGTCGTCTCTGTTGAAAGCCCTCGGCGCGGAGACGGTCGCGCGCGTGGCTGAAGACGCGGGTGCGACGCGCGGCGACGCGGTGCTCGTCGTCGCCGGCAAGTCGAAAGTAGTCGCGGCGAGCTTGGGCGCGTTGCGCAACGAGATCGCGCGGCGGGAGAAGTTGATCCCCGATAACAGTTTCGCGCCGCTGTGGGTGACGGAGTTCCCGATGTTCGAGTTCGACGAGGAGCACGGGCGCTACTACGCGATGCACCACCCGTTCACGTCGCCGCTCGACGAGGACTTGCCCCTGTTGGAGCGCGCCGTCGAAGGCGGCGAGACCGATCTGCTCGGTAAGCTCCGCGCGAAGGCTTACGATCCCGTGATCAACGGGGTGGAGCTGGCGAGCGGCTCGATCCGCATCCACCGCCGCGACGTGCAGCGGCTCATCTTCAAGGCGCTCGGCATGTCGGAGGAGGAGGCGCGCTCGCGCTTCGGCTTCTTCCTCGACGCGCTCGAATACGGCACGCCGCCGCACGGCGGGATCGCGCCCGGCATTGATCGCCTCGTCATGGTGCTCGCCGGAACCGACAACATCCGCGACGTGATCGCGTTCCCCAAGACGGCTTCGGCGGCTGACTTGATGATCGAGTCGCCCGGCGACGTTGACCCGCGCCTGCTCGAAGAGCTGCACATACAGATCAAGGAGTGAGCGGCGGGGAGTTGGGCTCGGGCGGCGCGTGAGGATAGACGTATGGACGAGACGAATGATCGCGACGCTTCTTTGCGCGAGCACCTGCTCTATCTACTCCGGGGCGGCGGCGCGCACGCGGGCTTCGACGACGTGGTGAAGGATTACCCGGTCGGGCTGGTCGGTCGCCGCGTCGGGGGCGTGCCGTACACGCCCTGGCAGGTGTTGGAGCACATGCGGATCGCGCAGTGGGACATTCTGGAATTCAGCCGCGACGTGGCGCACGAGTCTCCGAAGTGGCCCGAAGGCTACTGGTCGAAGGACGCGGGCGACGCGGAGCGGTGGCGCGAAACAGCCGAAGCCTTCCACAAAGACCTCGAAGCGATGTGCGCGCTCGTCGAAGACAGCGCGAACGATCTCTACGCGCGCATCCCGCACGGCGGGGGGCAGACGCTTTTGCGCGAGGCGCTGCTCGTCGCCGATCACAACGCCTACCATCTGGGCGTGCTCGTCGCCTTGCGGCGCGCGCTCGAAGGTCGGGGCTGATGGCGCTTAAAATCGCGCGCGCGGCGGTCGCGGAGATGTTGGCGCACGCGCGCGAGTCCGCGCCCGCGGAATGCTGCGGGCTCGCCGGCGCACCCGGCGGCGGGGCGGTCTCTTCGATCTACCGGCTGCGAAACGTCGCGCGCGCGCCGCTCACGTCTTACGAAGCCGCGCCGCAGGAGTTGTTCGACGCGCAGCGGCGGATGCGCGAGCGCGGCGAGAGTCTAGCCGCCATCTACCACTCGCACCCGCGCGCAGCCGATCCCGTCCCTTCGGAGTCGGACGTGCGACTCGCTTACTACCCCGAAGCGGTTCACCTCATCGTCGGTCTCGGCGGCGGCGCCGCGCCCGTCTTGCGCGCGTTCCGTCTGTTCGAGGGCGAGCGGCGCTGGGAGCGCGTGGAATACGAAGTGGTCGGGGAGTAGAATGGCGTTGAACCGAAGGGGCGACCTGATCGTAGAAATGATCTGAAGCAAGATTCGTATGTCGGAGAAGAGAAGCAAGTACGACACAGACCCGCTCGACCCGGACTTCGCGCGCCAGACCGAGGAGGTGTGGGGCGGCGCGACGCGAGGCGTCGCAGACGCGCCGACCGAGATGCTCGGCGGCGACGCCGGGACGCGACCGATGCAGCCCGGCGAGGACGCGCGCCTCAACCCGAACTCCGAAGCCGCGACGCGCCGCATAGACGACCAGTTCGCGCAAGGCTACCCGTCCGTCTTCGCGCCGCCGCCCGCGCCGAACTACCAGCCGCCGACCGCGCCGCACTTCAACCCGTACGCCCCGCCGCCGCAAGCTTACGCGCCGCCGCCGCAGTCGCCTTACGCGCCGCCACCACACGCGCAGGGCTACGTGCCGCCGACGCCGAACCGCCACGTCGCGGGCGTCGGGATAGCCGAGAAGTGGGTCACGGCGCTGCCCTACGCGCCGTTCTACATCGGCGTCGTCGTCTCGATCATCGAGCTGCTCGTCGTCCCGCGCGGCGAGCCGCGGGCGCGCTTCCACGCGGCGCAGGGGCTCGCGCTGCAACTCGGCTTCATCGTCATCAGCTACGCGCTGCGCCTCGTCGGGCTCTTGAGCGGCAGCCGCGCCGGAGCCGTCCTCTTCGGCATCGCCGCGTTCGTCTTCCTCGTCTATTCGTTCTTCCGCGTGCTCGGCGGCAGCGACTACCGCATCGCGCCGCTCTCCGACGCCACGCGCTGGCTCGACGAGAAGATCGATCCGAAGAAGAAGTGACTGACGCGCGCCCCTCACGCGCCTCGCCTCCCGCCTCCCGGTTTGTGGTAATCTCACGTCGGACTCTTCCCGCGCACCTTTTCAACAGAGGACAAGCACTTGCCAAACGGATGCGGACAACCACGCCGACGCACGCTCGCCTTGGCATTATGCGCGCTCGCCGTCTTCCAACTCGCCGCGCCGCAAGTCGCCGTGAACGCGCAGCGACGACGAGCGCCGCGCCGCCCCGCCGTACCCGCCGCGACGTTCGACGCGCGCGCCGCCGAGATCGCCGACGAGTACCTGCGCGGCTACTACTCTTTCAACCCGACCGAGGCGACCGCCGCCGGGCTGCACGAGTACGACGCGCAGCTCGAATCGCGCAGCGCGGAGGCGGTCGCGGC
>JAIVGV010000523.1 GCA_020201365.1 Acidobacteriota bacterium | reverse complement strand
CCCAGAGACCGTCCATGAAGTGCCAGTAGATTCCGACCGCCTCGGCGGCGGCACGGCGCCGAACTTTGACCGTGCCCTCGGTCATTCCTTCGCGCGGCTTGCGGTTCGCGCGCGCGAGCAGGATCAAAAGACCGACGATGCCGCCCGCGAGGTGCAGGCCGTGGAGCGCCGTCAGCAGGTAGAAGAAAGAGCTGTGCGGGTTGGTCGCGAGATAGACGCCCTGCGCCACCAGCTCGCGCCACGCGAGGAGCTGCGACGCGAGGAACGCCAAGCCGAGCGCGGCGGTCGCGCCGAGCCACTTGCGGTACGACGCGCCGTCGTCGCGCCCGACGGACGCGCGCGCGCGGTGGAACGTGAAGCTGCTGATCAGAATGATCGAGGTGCTCACCCACAGCCAGCGCGGCGTCTGCAAGGTCTGCCAGCCGCCGACCGCGGCGCGGAAGACGTAGGCGCTCGTCAGCGCCATGAAGAGCATGAGGATCGAGGCGACGGCGATCCACATGCCGATGCGGTAGTGGTGCGGCGTGTCGTCGCGCGGGTGCGAGCCGCCGCCGTTCGGCGGGAAGTTCCCGCGCGAGCCGTTGCCGCCCGTGCGCTTGCCCTTGCCGTCGAGCCCGACGCCGCGCGCGGGTCGCTTCGCCGTGCCCTCGCCCGCTTTAGTGTTGATCGTCGTGACCATTGCCTGAAGTGACTGACCCTCGTTCGCGAGTCGCACCGTGCCCGTCGCCGCGCGCTTCGGCGGCGATCTCTTCGTCCGGAGTCGTCTGCATGATGTAGTCGTCCGGCGCGCCGGGGACGGAGAACTCGTAGGAGCCTCTGTAAACCGTCGGCACGCGCCCCGCGAAGTTGTCGTGCGGCGGCGGCGATGGCGTCGTCCACTCGAGCGTCGTCGCCTCCCAGGGGTTGTCGCCCGCCTTCGGTCCTTTGAAGAGACTCCAGAAGAAGTTGACTAAAAAGATCAGCTGCGCGGCGGCGGTGACGAACGCGGAGATCGTGACGGCGAGGACGAGCGGGTGGAGCTTGCCCAAGAAGACGTACTCGGTGAACGCCGAGTAGCGGCGCGGCATCCCGACCATGCCCATCGAGTGCATCGGCATGAAGATGCCATAGACGCCGACGAAGCTGATGAAGAAGTGAATCTTCCCCAAGGTCTCGTTCATCATCCGCCCGAACATCTTGGGGAACCAGAAGTAGATTCCGGCGAAGATGCCGAAGATGGCGGCGACGCCCATCACGAGGTGGAAGTGCGCGAGCACGAAGTAGGTGTCGTGGAACGCGAGGTCGAGCGTCGTCTGACCGAGGACGAGTCCGGTGATGCCGCCCGCGACGAACAGCGAGACGAAGCCGAGAGCGAAGAGCATCGGCGTCGTGAACCGTAGCTTGCCGCCCCAGAGCGTCCCCAACCAGTTGAAGGTCTTGATCGCGGACGGGACGCCGATTGAAAGCGTGAGCACGGAGAATGCCATGCCGGTGTACGGGCTCATGCCCGAGACGAACATGTGATGACCCCAGACGAAGAAGCCGAGGAGCCCGATGCCGAACATGGCGAAGACCATCGCGCGGTAGCCGAAGACGGGGCGGCGCGCGAAGGTCGAGAGGATGTGCGAGGTCGCGCCCATGCCCGGCAGGATGGCGATGTAAACTTCCGGGTGTCCGAAGAACCAGAACAGATGCTGCCACAGGATCGGCGAGCCGCCCTTGTGCGTGAGCAGTTGGTCGCTGACGACCTCGCCCGCCGGGATGAAGAAGCTCGTGCCCGCGGTTCTATCAAGCACCAGCAGGACGATGGCGGCGAGCAGGACGGGAAAGGCGAGCAGCGCGAGGATGGCGGTCGTGAACCAAGACCAGCACGTGAGCGGCATGCGCATGAGCGACATGCCGCGGCAGCGCATGTTCAGCAGCGTCGTGATGAAGTTGAGCGCGCCCAGCAGCGAGGCGACGCAGAAGATCGCGATGCTCGCCGCCCAGAGGTTGACGCCCGCGCCCTGCCCGGGTCCGGCGATCTTGCCCAGCGCCGAGAGCGGCGGGTAGCCGGTCCAGCCGCCGATGGGTCCGATCGTGCCGCTCCCGCCGCCGCCCAAATATTTTGTGACGAACGTGGTCGTGCCGAGCGTCGTGCTGCCCTCGACGAAAATTGCGGAGACGAGGACGAGCAGCCCGACGAGCGTCACCCAGAACGAGAGCATGTTGAGGCGCGGGAACGCCATGTCGTCCGCGCCGACCTGAATGGGCAGGATGTAGTTGCCGAAGCCGCCCTGCGGCGCTGTCGTCAGCACGAAGAAGACCATCATCGTGCCGTGCATGGTGACGAGCGAGAGGTAGAACTCCGGCTGCATCTGCCCGCCGGGCGCGCCGGTCTTGAAGACGTAGCCGAGAAAGTGGAAGGCGTGCTCGGGCCACGTCAGGCGCATGCGCATCAGCAGCGACATGATCATCCCCGTGAACGCCGAGAACATCGCGAGGAAGAGGTACTGGATGCCGATCACCTTGTGGTCGAGGCTGAAGACGTACTTGCGTAGAAAGCCGCTCGGCGGCGCGTGGTGAGAGTGCGCCGCGTGCGCGTCCGTGAGCGCCCCGGCGGCTTCCTCGTGCGCCTCAGCCCGCGTGACTTCTTCCATCTCGGTTGACCTCTCGAATGACGATGACGAAACGGCGGAACGAAATTAACTAAGAAAGCGGACGGAGCCGGTCGGGCTCGGGCCGGACGGCTGACCGCGCGGGATCGTGCCGCGGCTCAGTCGCCCGTCGGCTCACCGCGCGAGCGAGGCGGTCTGCGACGCGCCCTGCTCGACGGCGAGCGGGTACTCCTTCAAAAGTTGCGTGACGCGCCCCTGGAACTGCGCCTGCGGCATCTTGAGC
>JAIVGV010000036.1 GCA_020201365.1 Acidobacteriota bacterium | reverse complement strand
AGGCGGGATCGAAGATTGCTCCGATCCCGCCTCGCACTTTCTTCCCCAGCCCCTAACCCCTATCCCCTAACCCCTGTCATTCAGGTACGAGCGCGACGCGGAAGCCCATCAGCGACCATTCGCCTTCGCCCTCGACCTCGGCGATGAAGGAGAAATCATTGGGCGCGGCGGAGCCGACGGCGAAGCAGGTCGCGTTGCCGCGCTCGTCGCGGTAGAAGCCGAGCTCTAACGTCTCCGTCTCGCTCCATTCGGGGTGGAAGGCCGCGCCGACGAGGTTGAAGACGGCGGGCGGGCAGACGGTCGCGCGGTAGCCCGCCGGGAGGATGCCGCGCGCGCGCCAGTCGTCGTTGACGACGGCGACGAAGGCTCTGAGCGACGTGTAGTTGTGCGCGTAGCGCGTGCCGTTGACCATCGCGGCGCGCCCCATGTAGGGCGCGAAGGGGTCTGCCGAAGGGTCGTGACCGTAAGCCGTGCCGTAGAACTGGCGCAAGCCCGGCAGGTAGCGCGGCTTCACGGTCGTCTCGACGCCGACGACGCGCCCCTGGTGCTTCGCGTGCCCGGCTGTGAGCCGTTCGCGGAAACTGGGCGCGTGCTCGCGCGGTCGCATGAAGTCGCGCGGCGCGTGCGGGTAGAGGCGCGCGAAGTAGTCGTCGTCGAGCGGCAGCGCGCCGGCGGTCGGGACGACGTGCCACTCGATGTTGAAGCGCGCGAGCGCCTCTTCGGTCTCGCGCGACAACTCGAAGCGGCGCGCCTCGTCCTGTGGGATCATCTCGACGCCTGCGCCCGCGCCGAAGAACTCTCGCAGTCGCGCCTCGCGCTCGCGCATCCAGTCAGCCATCGCGTCCGCCCCCTTCCAATGACTTCGCAGTCTCGACAAGGTAGAATAAGCGAAAAGCAAACCCCCCGTGAAGATAAGCGCGGCGGATCGGCTTAGACTCGTGCCGCCCCGACGGGTCTGACGGTCGGCTCGCAAGCTCCCCTCGGTCGCCTCGCTCGCCCGCTCGCCGTGCGCAGACGATTATCTGTAACCGAACGTCGGCGCGGAGCGTTAACGCTCTAGTAAAGAACAGTTATTCATTTAGAGCAAATCATGCCATTTTCACTCCATTCTCGCAGGGTTCGGGCGGCGGCGCTCGCCCTGCTCTTAGCCCTCGTCGCGCTCCTCGCCGCGGGCTGCTCCCGCTCCGAGTCGAAGGCTGACGCGGCGAAGGCTCCCGCCGAAGGCAAGGGCGGCGCGGGTCGCGGCGGTCGCGGCGGCGAAGGCGGCGGCGCGGCAGTCCCCGTGACTGTTGCGACGGCGGTCGCGCGCGACGTGCCCTCCTACTTTCAGGCGACCGGCAGCCTCGACGCGATGGAGACTTCCGACGTCGCCTCGCAAGCGTCGGGTCAGGTCATCTCCACGCCCGTCGGCGTCGGCGCATTCGTCCGACAGGGTCAGGTCATCGCGCGCCTCAACGACCGCGACGCGCGGCTCAGACTTCAACAGGCGCAGGCTGGCGTCTCGCAAGCCATCGCCGCCGTGCGGCAGGCTGAAGCGCGTCTGGGCTTAACGAGCACCGGCGGCTTCAACGCGAGCAACATCCCGGAGGTGCGCGCGGCGGCGGCGAACTACGAGCAGGCGCAGGCGCAGCTCCGGCTCGCGCAGGCGAACGAGGCTCGCTACCGCGCGCTCGTCGAGACGGGCGACGTGGCGCGCAGCGTTTACGATCAGTACCGCACGACGCGCGACACCGCCCAGGCGCAGGCGAACGCCGCGCGCCAGCAGCTCGAAACGGCGATCAACCTGGCGCGGCAGAACAATCAGGCGATCCAGAGCGCGCAGGCGCAGGTCGAATCGGCGCGCTCCGCTGTCGCCATCGCGCAGAAGGCTGTCGCGGACACGACCATCCGCGCGCCCTACGCGGGCTACGTGAGCAAGCGCCCCATCGCGGTGGGCGAGTACGTGACGCCCGCTTCTGTGATCGCGACGGTGCTCAGGACGAACCCGCTGAAATTACAACTGCAAGTGCCCGAATCGGAAGTTCCGTTCATCACGCCGGGCATGGGCGTCTCGCTCGAAGTCGAGGCGCACCGCGACAAGAAATTTTCGGGGCGCGTGGTGGACATCAACCCCGCCGTTGATCCGACCTCGCGCGCCGCGACCATCGAGGCTGAGGTCGAGAACTCCGACAACGCGCTGCGCGCAGGGATGTTCGTCACCGCGCGCATCTTGCGGCAGGGCGGCACGCGCGCCGTCTTCGTGCCCAAGGCGGCGGTCGTCTCCGACATCAACACGCAGTCGTACCGCGCCTTCGTCATCCAGAACGGCGTCGCGCATCTCAGGGTCGTGCAGGTCGGGCAGGACGAGGGGGACGCGATCCAGATCATCACCGGCGTCAACGCCGACGAGATGGTCGCGACCGCGAACCTCGACAAACTTTACGAAGGCGCGCGCGTCCAAACGCAGTCGCAGATCGCGCCGTCCGATCAGCAGCAACAGCAGCAAGGTCAGCCGCAGCAGGGGCGACAGCAGTAGCCCGGATCAGGATTTATTAAGTCATGCAAAAGTTAGCTGAGATTTGCGTCCGCCGCCCGGTCTTCGCCACCGTCATCATCCTCGTGCTGACGGTCATCGGCGCGTTCTCGTTCTTCACGCTCGGCGTCGACCGCTTCCCGAAGATCGACATCCCGACCGTCTCCGTGACGACGACGAACACGGGCGCCGCGCCCGCCGAGATGGAGACCGAGGTCACGGACGTGCTCGAAGGCGCGGTCAACACCGCGACCGGCATCGACGAGCTGCGTTCTTCGTCCTCGACGGGGCGCTCCTCGATCTCGATCAGCTTCGACCTGTCGAAAGACCCGGACGTGGCGACGCAGGAGGTGCGCGACAAGGTCAACACGGTCTTAAACCGCCTGCCGACGACCGCCGACCCGCCCATCGTGCGCAAGGCGGACCCGGACGCGCAGCCCATCATCCTCTACTCGATGACGGGACCCTACTCGGTGCGCGAACTCACAGACATCGCCAACGATCAGATCGTCAAGCGCGTCCAGTCGGCTTACGGCGTCGGCGACGTGACGATCTACGGCGCGCGCCTGCGCCAGATCAACATCCACATCGATCCCGACCGCCTGCGCGCCTACAACCTCTCGACCGTGGACGTGGCGTCGGCGCTGCGCGCGCAGAACCTTGAGCTGCCGGGCGGGCGCGTCAACGAGGGCGCGCAGACGCAGACCTTGCGCACGATGAGCCGCGTCGCGAAGGTCGAGGAGTTCAACCAGATCGCGGTCGCGAACCGCAACGGCTACGTCGTCAAGATCGGCGACGTGGCGACGGTCGAGGACGGCGGCGTTGACCCGAACTCGATCTCGACCTTGAACGGCACCCCGGCGGTGACGCTCGCCATCGTCAAGCAGTCGGGCTCGAACACGGTCGCGGTGATTCGCGCCATCAAGCAGCGCATGGACGAGATCATCCCGACGCTGCCGCACGATCTCCACTTCCAGATCGTGCGCGACCAGTCGGAGTTCATCGAAACGTCGCTGCACGCCATCGAGGAGCACCTCATCGTCGGCGGCTTGCTCGCGGCGGTCGTCGTCTTCATCTTCCTGTGGAACTTCCGCTCGACGATCATCGCGGCGATCGCGATCCCGACCTCGATCATCGCCGCCTTCGCCTTCCTCGCCGCCTTCGGCTACTCGCTCAACCAGATGACGATGCTCGCCCTCACGCTCATGGTCGGCATCGTCATTGACGACGCCATCGTCGTCTTAGAAAACATCTACCGCTTCGTCGAAGAGAAGGGGATGCACCCGTTCCAGGCGGCGATCGAGGGCACGAAGGAGATCGGTCTCGCGGTGCTCGCGACGACGCTTAGCTTGCTCGCCGTGTTCCTCCCCGTCGGCTTCATGGGCGGCATCGTCGGGCGCTTCATGTCGTCGTTCGGTCTCACCTCGGCGGCGGCAATCGCCGTCTCGCTCATCGTCTCCTTCACCTTGACGCCGATGCTCGCGGCGCGCTGGATCAAGGCGAAGGAGGACGAGCCGCTCCCGGCGGGCGGCGCGGCGTTCGACGCGACGGGCGAGGGGACTGATCCCGCCGACGAGCGACCCGCCGCGCACGCGGAGAAGGCGCGCGAGCGTTCGTCGAAAGAGTCGCGCTTCTACCGCCCGATCGATCGCACCTACAAGTGGATGCTCGAATGGTCTATGGCGCACCGCTGGGTGATCGTCGCCGTCTGCCTCGTCGTCATCGCCTCGATCGTCCCGATGTACAAGCTCGCCGGGATCAACTTCCTGCCCGACGAGGACGAGTCGTCCTTCCAGATCACTCTGCGCGCGCCGCAGGGCACGAGCCTCGCCGCGACGCAGAGCATTCTCGACGACATCGCGCGCACCGTGCGCGAGCAGGTGCCGGGCGTGGAGGCGACGCTCGCCATCGCGGGCTTCGGCGGTCAGTCTTCGCCGAACACGGGGCAGGTGTCGGTCAGGCTCGTGCCGCCCGACAAGCGCGACCTCGCGCAGTCGGACATCATCCAGCGCACGCGCGCCGTCATCAAGCGGAAGAACTACCCGAAGGAGTTCACCATCGGCGCGTCCGCCGTCTCCTCGATTTCGAGCGCCATCGGGGGGGGGCGCTCCGGCTCGCTCGCCTTCTACATCAGCGGTCCCGATCTCTCGAAGCTCGACGAGTACTCGAAGCGCGTCGTCGAGAAGATCAAACAGAACCCGAACATACAGGACGCCGACCGCTCGCTCGTCCTCGGCAACCCCGAGACGCGCGTCATCATTGATCGCCAGCGCGCAGACGATCTCGGCGTCAAGGCGGGCGACATCGCGCAGGCGCTCTCGACGATGGTCGCGGGCTCGAAGGTCTCGACCTTCAGCGAGGGGACGGATCAGTACGACGTGGTGCTGATGGCGGAGAACCAGTACCGGCAGAACACGGAGATGCTCAACCAGCTCTACGTCCCGTCGTCGAAGGCGGGCACGGTGCAGCTCTCCGAGGTCGTGCATCTACAGCCGGGCACGAGCCCGACCTCGATCGACCGCATCAACCGCCAGCGGCAGGTGACGATCACCGGCGCGGTCGCGCCGACGGGCTCGGAGACCGAAGCCCTGAAGGCGATGCAGCAGGCGGCGGCAGACCTACACATGGACGCGGGCTACGCGACGGGCGTCACGGGTCAGTCGAAGCAGTTGGGTCAGGCGAACTACTACTTCATGCTCGCCTTCATCCTCTCCTTCATCTTCATGTACCTCGTGCTCGCCGCGCAGTTCGAGTCGTTCATCCACCCGGTCACGATCCTCTTGACGCTCCCATTGGCGATCCCGTTCGCGCTGCTCTCGACGTTCCTCGCCGGGCAGAAGCTCAACATCTTCTCCGCGCTCGGCATCCTCGTGCTGTTCGGCATCGTCAAGAAGAACGCGATCCTGCAGATCGATCACACGAACGAGCTGCGCTCGCACGGCATGGCGCGCTACGACGCCATCATTCAGGCGAACCGCGACCGACTCAGACCCATTCTGATGACGACCATCGCGCTCGTCGCAGGGATGATCCCGCTCATCCTCGGTCGCGGCGCGGGCGCGGCGACGAACAGATCAATCGGCGTGCTCGTCGTCGGCGGGCAATCCTTGTGTCTCTTGCTCACGCTGCTCGCCGTCCCGGTCTTCTACTCGCTGTTCGAGGACTTGGGCGAGTCGCGCGTCTGGTCATACGTCGGCAGAGCCTACGGCGGCTTCACGGGCGGCGCCGGTCAGAGACTCTCCGGCGCGTGGGCTGGCGTCGCCGAGCACTTCCCGCGCGGGCGCAGTACCGCCAAGCCGACGACGACACAGACGCGCACGGCGCGCAAGGACAGCTACGCCGATCAAACGTCCGGCGACTGACGCGGCGGCACGGCGGCGAGTCCCAAACGGGACGCAGCTTGACAACCGTGGGGGCAGGGACAAGTCCTCTGCCCGCAGCGACCGAAGGGCGGTAACGAAGATGCGCGATTATTCAGCGTCGGATGATCGCGCAAACTTGATTCGCGCTTTCGCGCCCGACGGGCAGGGACGAGCCCTGCCCCTCCCTTTTTTTTTCGGCGTTGAGGTTTTGGAAATGAGTTTGAATTTTAAGCCTGCACTCGTCGCGCGCTCCGCGCTCGTCGCTCTCGCGCTCGTCTTGATGTCGTCGTTCGCGCGCGCGCAGTCCGCGTCGCCCACACCTGCGCCGCGGGCGACGCCCGCACCGCAGGCGACGCCGGGCACGCCGCAGCCCTCGCCGACCGTGTTGCCGCCGAACGCGCCCGGCTCGACCGTGCGCCCGTCGAACGAGGCGCAGCAGAGCGCGCAGCCCGCCACCGTCGGGCAGCAACAGCAGCAGCAGACGCAAGCGCCGACGCAAGGCCCGACGCCCGTCACGCCGCGGCCGACGGGCGTCACGCCGCCCGGCTCCGGCCTTCCTTCGAGCGCTACACCAGTCGGCACGTCCGCGCCGCAAACGCCGAACCCGAACGCGCAGCCGGCGGGGGCGGCGACCGGCGTCGGGCAAGTGCCGGGGCAGAACGTCGGCGCTTCGACGGGCGTCGCGCCCGCGGAGCTTCCGCAGGAGCCGCCGCCCGTCGCGCCGGACTTCCGCGCCCCCGCGCGACCTCTGCCGTCAGCCGAGCGCGTCGGCGTTGACGTGACGAACCAAGCGCCGCTCACACTGAACGACGCGATCCGCATGGCGCTCAAGAATTCGAACGACATAGACGAGTCGCGCGTGGACGTGGCCGTCGCCGAGTACAACCTCAGAGCCGCGCGCGGCGTCTATGATCCCCTGTTCTCGTCCGAGAGCTTCTACGACCGCGCGACCACTCCGACCAGCTCGACCATCGGCGGCGGCGGCGCGCGCGGAAGCGTCACGCAGACCGACGAGACCGGCACGGCGCGACTCGGCGGCTACTCGCCGAAAGCCGGCGGCGCGTACGAACTCGACTTCTCCTCGACGCGCCTCGTCACCACCAACCAGAACGTCACGCTCAACCCGCAGTACCCGGCGGCGCTCACCTTCACCTACACGCAGCCTCTCTTTCGCGGTCGCTCGTTTGACAACAACCGACGCCAGATCGAGATCGCCAAAAAGAACCTTAGCTTGACCGACGCGCAGTTCCGCCAGCGCGCGATAGACGTGATCTCGCAGGTCGAGCAGGCTTACTGGGATTTGGTCTTCTCGCTCCGCAACCTGCAGGTGCAGATTGACGCGGTGAAGCAGGCGCGTTTGCAGGTCGAGAGCAACCAGCGCATGGTCGCGCAAGGCGTGCTCGCGCCCATCGAGATCGTCGCCGCGCAGACGCAGGTCACGACCTTCGAGCAGAACGTCTATACCGCGCAAGCCGCGGTGACGACCGCCGAGAACACGCTGAAGACTCTGATCCTCCCGGATCGGCTCGATCCGCTCTGGTCGCGCGCCTTGACGCCCGTCACGCCCGTCAACCTCGAAGCGCCGCGCGTCGCCGTCGAAACGGCGGTGCAGGCGGCGCTCACGTCGCGCCCCGATCTCGCGCAGCTCCGCACGAGCGCGGACATCAACGACGTCAACACGCGCTTCTTCCGCGAGCAGACCAAGCCGCAGGTCGATCTCGTCGGCACTTACACCTCCGCCGGTCTCGCCGGAACTTTCGTCCCGCGCACGACGACCGCCACGGGCACGACCGCGACGCTCCTTGATCGCGTCAACGAACTCTCGACCATCGAGGGCTTGCCGCCGATCGGCGCGACGACCACGACGACCTCGGTCGCGCCGCAGCTCATCGGCGGCTACGGCCAGTCTTTGCAGAACCTGATCGATCAGCGCTACCCGACCTTGCGGCTCGGCGTGCGCGTCTCGATCCCGCTTCGCAACCGCACCGCCGAAGCCAACCTCGGCAGCTCGCTCGCGCAAGGGACGCGCATCAAGGATCAGGTCAGGCAGGCGGAGCAGCTCGTCGAGGCTGACGTGCGCAACTCGCTGCAAGCCGTGCGCTCGGCGGAGGCGCGCCTGCAGTCGGCGGCGGCGACGCGCTCTTCGGCAGAGCAGCAGTACGAGAGCCAGCAGCGGCAGTTGCGCGCGGGCACGACGACCGTCTTCCTCGTCCTCCAGGCGCAGCAGACGCTCTTAGCCGCGCAGGGGGCGGAGCTACAGGCGCAGACCGATCTCAACAAAGCCATCTCGCGCCTCCAGCATTCCACCGGCAACACGCTCAACGCCAACAACGTCGCCGTCCGCACGGACACGCGCGATCTCGAAATGCGCGCGGACACGAACGCCGCCGCCGACGGAGACTCTTCAGCGACGAACCCGGCGAACGCGAAGCCCGCGACGAACGACGCGAAGGCATCCGCGACGAAGGCGACGACGACCGACTCGAACAACAATCTCCCGTGACGAACGATCTGCGACGCCGCCTCGCCGTCATCATCGCCGCCGCCGCGACGCTTCTTCCGGCGGGCTGTCAACGCGCGTCGGACGGGGGCGGGGCGGCGGGCGGCGTCGTCGTCGTCAACGCGCCCGCGGCGGGCGAGGTGCGGCGCGTGCTCGTCGCCGAAGGCGCGCACGTCGAGGCGGGCACGCCCGTCGTCGAGATCGCCGTGCGCGACGATGCGGCGCAGGCGCGACCCGTGTCGCAGCCGACCGAAGACCCGCAGGCGCGCGCGGCGCGCGCCGTCACGTCGGCGCAAGGTGAGATCGAGGCGGCGCGCGCCGAGGTGGTGCGCACGCAGGTCGAAGTTGATCGCCTCACGCCGCTCGTCGCGTCGGGGCAGGCGACGCAGGGCGAGCTCGACGGCGCGCGCGCACGCTACTACGCGGCGCAGCAGCGCTTCCAGCGGGCGCAGGACGCGGCGCAGGGCGCGCAGTCGGGACTCATCGCCGCGCGCTCGCAGCCTTCCGCGGCGGCGCCGCCGGTCGCTCCCGCCGGGCGCGTCGTCACGGCGGACGCCACCTCAGCCGGGACGGTGAGCGTCGTCAGCGCGCGCGTCGGCGACCGCGTCGCGCAGGGACAGCCGCTCGCGACGCTGCGCGCCGATCAGTGACGGGGCGTCGAACCGATCTAACCGGACGACTTCGACGGCGGGCTGACTGCGTTGGATGAGGCTACAAACATCGGCGAGCGCGAGCGGCGCAAGCGGCGCGTGTTGGGCGTCGTGGCGCTGGCGGTCGGCGTCGCGGTCGCCTTCGTGCTCGTCGCGTCGGGCGCGCCGCGCGCGCTTCGGCTCGTCGTCTTCTTCCCCGTCTGGATCGCGGGGCTCGGGCTGCTCCAGTCGCGCGAGAAGACTTGAATCGCGATGGCTGCGCGCGGGACGCGCAACCTGGACGCGGGCGAGGAGAAGATCGAGGACGAGGAGTTGGTCGCGCAGCTTCGCGCCAAGTCGCGGCGCATCAACCGCCGCGCGCTCGTCACCGCCGCCGTCATCACGCTCGTCGCGCTCGCCTTCCCTTCATACCACTGACAGAGGCGGCTCGCGGTCGGTCTCGGCGGACTGCGCGAAAGCGCGCCGCGGGTGCTAAACTGTCCGCTCATTCCGGCGTCCGCGCGGCAGCCGCCCGCCCCGGCGCAAATTCATCCGAAGTAATCCAGCAACCGACATGTTCGACGCGCCCTACTCATTCAAACATCAAGACAAGGCACGCGCGAGGGTAGTCGCCGCCGTCTGTCTCGCCGCCTCGATTGTCACCGCTACCGCGTGCAAGAGCGACTACCCCGCGTCGGGCGCGGCGGGCAAGGGCGGCGACGCGGCGTCGGGCGAGGCGCGACAGGTGAAGGTGGCGAAGGTCGCCGAGGTGCCCGTCGGCGCGAGCGTGCAGGTGACGGGCGCGCTCGCCGCGCAGGATCAGGCGACGGTGAGCGTGAAAGTTCCCGGCAGGCTGAAGACTCTGACGGTTGACCTGGGGAGCGTCGTCCGCAAGGGGCAGCTCGTCGCGCAGGTCGAGCAGCAGGACTACCAACTGCGCGTCCAGCAAGCCGAGGCGGCGCTCGCGCAGGCGCGCGCGCGACTCGGGCTCGCGCCCGACGCCGCGGGTGAGAAGGTTGATCTCGAACAGACCGGGACGGTCAGGCAGGCGCGCGCGCAGATGGACGAGGCGCGCAAGACGCGCGAGCGGGCGGTCGCGCTCGTCGAGTCCGGCGTCATCCCGCGCTCCGAGTTCGAGTCGGCTGACGCGGCGTACAAGGTCGCGATCTCGAAGTATCAGGACGCGGTCGAGGAGATACGCAACCGGCAAGGACTGCTCGCGCAGCGCCGGAGTGAACTCGCCATCGCGCGCCAGCAGCTAGCCGACACGACCGTTCTCGCGCCGTTCGACGGCGTGGTGCAGGAGCGCAAGGCGAGCGCGGGCGAGTATCTGGCGGCGGGCGCGCCCGTGTTGACGGTCGTGCGCGTGAACCCTTTGCGCTTCCGCGCCGAAGTGCCGGAGCGCGACGCCGCCACGGTGCGCGCCGGGCAGCAGGTACGCGTGACGGTCGAGGGCGCGGCGCAGACCTACGTCGGTCGCATCGTGCGCCTGAGCCCGACGATCACGGAGCAGAGCCGCGTGCTCGTCGTCGAGGCG
>JAIVGV010000315.1 GCA_020201365.1 Acidobacteriota bacterium | reverse complement strand
CACAGAGGACACAGAGAGCACAGAGAGGGAGGCGATGAAGGAGGGACGAGGAACGATGAAGTGAAGAAGGTCTGTCTTACTTCATCGTTCCTCGTCCCTCCTTCATCGCCTCCCTCTCTGTGCTCTCTGTCTCCTCTGTGGCTTAAGTCTCCTTCAAGTTCGATTGCGTAGCCGCGCGAGCCACGGCTGCGCCTTGAGCCGCCAGAAGCCGACGGCGCACATGCGCGCGAGCAGGACGCCGTGGCGCAGGACGCGCACCTTCGTCTCGCCCGCGGTGCGGCGGCGGTAGCGGACGGGCATCTCGGCGATCTTAAGTTTCAGACGCGCCGCGCCGAAGAGGAGATCGAAGTCGCCGAAGGGGTCGAAGTCGCCGAAGTAGGAGCGCGCCGAGGCGATGCGCTCGTAGTCACAGCGCCTGAGCGCCTTCGTGCCGCAGAGCGTGTCCTTGACGCGCTGCGAGAGGAGCCACGTGAAGAGCCAACTGAAGAACTTGTTGCCGATGAAATTGAGTGACTTCATCGCCCGATCTTCGAGCGGGTAGACGAGCCGCGTGCCGTTGATCATCTCGCCCTTCCTGCGCGCGAGCGCGTCGTAGAACTTCGGCAGGTCTTCGGGCGGGACGGTTAAGTCGGCGTCGAGGATCATCAACACTTCACCGGACGCGGCGGCGAAGCCTTTACGCACGGCGTCGCCCTTCCCCAACTTGAGCATCAGGTTCGCGGCGCGCGCTCCCCTTCGCTCGTCGCGCGCGACCTGGCGGACGAGCCTGATCTCTTTGCGACCGCGCCAGCGTTCGATCTCGCGCTCGATCTCTGCGACCGTGCCGTCGGTCGAGTCGCCGTCAACGAAGACGATCTCGGTGCGCGCGCCCATCGCTGGCGTGCGCTCGACGCACGCGGCGATGTTGCCCGCCTCGTTGCGGCAGGGGACGACGACCGAGACCGTGTGCGCGCGCGACGACGTGACCGGATCGCCCGACGCAAGCGCGCTCGTCGTGCTCGCGTCGCGCGCGGGGCGGAGGACGAAGTGGTTAAGCAGTCCGAAGTTCGCGAGGAAGCTGTCGCGCGTGCGGGTGCGGTTGAGCCGGGGTGCGACGACGGGGGCGCGCGCGGGCAGTAGCAGGCTCACGCCGGAAGATTCGATCTCGAAGTCCGTGAGGCGGAAGAGGTTTTCGAGGTCGGAGAAGCCGAGCCAGTTCTGCGGCGGCTGCGGCATCTTCAAGCCGAGCCGTTCGGCGAGGGCGAGCGCGGGCTGCCAGAGGAAGTTGTAGGTCGTGACGACGACGCGCGTCTGTGCGTGGCAGACGCGGTGCAGGCGGCGCAGCGTCTCCCAGACGTCCGAGAGGTGACCGACGAGGTCGGACATGATCACGTAGTCGAACTCGCGCGCGAGCGGCAGTTGCTCGGCGTCGGCTTGGAGGAACGTGAACCGCGGAAACTTCGCGCGCGCCACGTCGCACATCCGCCGGCTCAGATCAACGCCCACGCCTTCGCCCGGCTCGACCGCCGCGAGCAGCTCGCCCGTCGCCGCGCCGAGTTCGAGGACGCGCGCGCCGGGCGGGATGATCTGGCGGCAGACGGCGGCGAGCGTCTCGTGGTAGTAGGAGTTGCGGCGACGCCAGCCGTCGCGCAGCGCGGCGAGGCGGTCGTAGTGCGCGGCGACGCGAGCGCGGCGGGCGGCGCGCTCGCGTCCGAGCAGGTCGCGGGCGGTCGAGGACTCGCCGGAGACGGCTCCGGCGGATTCAGCCGCGTGCGGCTCGCCGTGCGCGGGGCGCACGCCGTCGCGGCGCGCGTCCGAGTCGCCTTCGAGCGTCGGCAGTGTGAGCTGTTCGGACAAGGCTGCGGAACTTTTTTCGTGCGGCGCGGTGCGCGTCCGCGCGGCGCGCGGCGGACGGTTTCTTATACAGGACAACTCGCGGCGAATCAAAAAGCACGGTGGGCGGCGGCGGGCGCGGCGGCGCGGGGCGAGCGATCTCGCACGGCGCGCCCCGTTTTCGCGCGAATCTGCGGCGTTTCCTGCGGCGCGCCGCGCCGCCCGCTACGGCAAAAACTAGAAATCGTCCCGACTATTTTTCCAACCGCGGGCGCGCGGCGCGCGTCTAAGCCCAACGGGACGAGGTTTATTGACAAGCGGGCGCGCCGCAAGTTAGATTTGAGTTTGTCGGGTCGTGCGGCGCACGGCTCGCCTTTGAGAGTCGCACCTCTCCGCAAAAGTTTCAGCACCCACCGCCGTTAGTCGCTCCGGGAGTTTCAGCCATGCGTAGATTTTTAGCCGCCTGTTCCCTGTTGGCTCTCTTCTCGCTGTGCGCCTTCGCGCAGCAGAGCACGCCGCCGACGCTGCGGGTCGTCACCGAAGACCCGACGCTTCCGTCCGATCTCTACTACGGCGACACGCGCGTCAAGCCCGTCCGCCTGCGCCCCGGCACCAACCAGCGCATCACGATTGACGACAGCGACTTCTTCGTCCAGCAGCAGTACATAGACTTCCTGAGCCGCTTCCCCGACGCCTCCGGCTTCGGCGACTGGATGAACTACCTCGCCGCCTGCAACGGCGACAACACGTGCCTCAACGCCGTCGGCGGCAGGCGCGTCACCGTCTCGGCGAACTTCTTCCTCTCGACCGAGTTCCAGATCAAGGGCTTCTACGCCTTCCGCTTCTACAAGGCGGCGTTCAACCGCCTGCCCGAGTACGCCGAGATGACCGCCGACATGCGCGCCGTCACCGGCACGACCTCGCAGGAGGTCTTCCAGAAGAAGGCGGCTTACGCGCAGGCGTTCGTCCAGCGCGCCGAGTTCGCCGCCGCCTACGGCTCGCTCGCGAACGACGCCTACGTCAACGCCCTGATGGATCGCTACCAGTTAGCTTCGATCCGCACGCCCAACCCCGCGGCGCCGGACGACAACGCGGACACGAGCAAGGTGACCCTGACGCGCGCGCAGCTCGTCAGCCAGCTCAACGGCGCGACGCTGACGCGCGCGCAGGTCTTGCGCGCCGTCGTGGATTCGGATCAGGTGGGCTCGGCGGAGTTCACTAGCGGCTTCGTCTCGATGCAGTACTACGGCTACCTCAGGCGCAAGCCCGACCCGTCGGGCTACGCCGACTGGACGAACTACCTCAACGCGCACCCCCGCGACTTCAACACGATGGTCTTCGGCTTCGTCTATTCGCCCGAATACCGCAACCGCTTCTAGCCGCCGCGGCGCACGCGCGCGTAACTTGAGAGAGCCGGACTCTTCTGTCAGAAGGGCCCGGCTCTCTCGTTTGCGCGACTCACACGCGCGCGGCGACGGTCGCGCGGCAGCGCGCGCGCGCGAGGCTCACCGCGCGCCGTACTTGTTGACGTACTCGGACGAGGAGGTGATGGCGCGCGTCACAGCCTCGTGGTCGCCCGTGTGCTTTAGCACCCACATCCACGTGCCGAAGCCGGGCGGATCGGGGTCGCGTTCGAGGAAGGCGAAGAAGTTGAGCCGCACGAAGTCCTCGTCGTAGGCGCGGCGCGCGAACTCCTCGTCCTCGGCGAGCGCGAGCAGCGCGTCGGCGCGCGTGCGCCTGCCGCGGTCGAGCGAGGCGGCGAGATCGCGCGCGCGCTGGTCGTTGATGGGAACGCCCGCGTTCGCGTAGAGCTTCCCGACGAACTCCCGGTTGCCGAGCCCCGCGAACTGTTTCCAGAACTCGCCCGCGGCGGTCGTGCGCTCGACGAGAGCGCGCGCGTCCTCCTCACGCAGCGCCGCGCCGCCGCCGACCGTCTTCGCGTCGCGCGTGAACTCGGCGTAGGTCGGCGCGCGCCCGAACGCGGCGCGGTAGAGTCGGCAGATGAAGAACGCGGCTTCGCCGAACTGCTCCGGCAGGTGCAGCCGCACGTATGTCAGCCCGCTCGTCGGCGCGGGCTCGGTGAACGCGGCTTCCGAACGCGCGGCGGGCTCGGTCTTGACGACGGCGAAGAGGTCTTTGACGCCGCGGTCGCGGAAGCGGCGCACGAAGCGCAGCCTGCCCGACTCCATGCCGTGTTCGAGGAAAGGCAGCACGTCCTCGATCTCGCCCGGCGTCATAAACGAGTAGGTCACGACGACGTAGGAGGCGCGCGCCTCTTCGAGCACGTCGAGCATCTCGTCGGGGATCGGCTTCTGCCCGGCGACCGCCGCGACGCGATAGACGAGCGGCGGCAGGAAGCTCGACGCCGCCGTGATCAACGGCTTGCCGTGATCCGCCGCGCGCAGCATGTGCTCGAAGTTCGGCGGACCGTTGTCGGGTCCGAACACCGGCAGGTGCACGATGCCGCCCGCCATCGGCGTCCCCTTGAGCCGCAGCGTCAGCTCGTCCGGCAGCCTCTCGCCGCGCACGACGCCGAGCGGCGCGACCCACAGATCGCCGAGCACGGCGAACGCGACGACGGCGAGGACGAGCGCGCGCGTGCGCGACGCGACCGGCGGGCGCGCGCGCCGCCGCGCGGCGAAGAACTCCGCGAGCTGCGACGCGCCGAGTCCGGCGAGCAGCGCGAGACCGAGGTAGCAGATCATCGCCCAGTGCGCGGGCACGCGCTGGCTGCGGAAGACTTGGACGTATGTGAACAGCAGCCGGTGGAACGCGAAGTTCATCCCGAACGATCCGGCGAAGCCGACCGCCGCCCACAGCGCGCCGAGCACGAGCGTCTGCGCCCTCGCGGACGGGCGCGTGAAGAAAGACCAGCCGCGCGCGGCGATCACGTCGAAGGCGCGCGTGCGCGAGAGCACCCAGCGCAGCAGGAGCGCGAGCGCGGCGAAGATGAGCGCCTGCCCGTAGTGCGACACGCTCACGAGCTTCGCGCCGCCGACGCGCAGGACGAAGCTCCCGTCCGTCCCGGCGAAGACCGCCGCCGCCCCGCACGCGACCACCGCCGCGTCGAGCGCGATGAGCGCGGCGCGCAAGTAGATCGGGCGCGCGACGCGCGTCTCGCCGGGACGTGATCCCCCGCCGGTCTCCTTCTCCGCGCGCGCGACGTTCGCGCCCGTGCTCGCGCCGTCGCCCTCGTCGGCGTCGGCGTCGCCGTCTCGCCTCCGCACGACGAGGAGCGCGGCGAGCGGGAGCGCGAGCGCGGCGAGCCCGGGGAAGAGCGAGACCTCTTCGGACGCCACGTCCGAGCCCAAGCCCGCCCAGACCTTGCTGCGGTAGCTCGCCGCGAACCAGCTCGAAACCCTCCGCGCCTCGAACGCCTGCGACTCGTCCGGTCGCCGGACGAAGCCGAACTCTTTCGCCACGCGCCGGTACGGCAGGAAGAACGGCAGCACGACGAGGAAGGCGGCGACCGACGCCGCCGCGCCGCGCACCCACAGGCGCGGGTCGCGCCACGCGCGCAGCCACGCGACCGTGAGCGCGAAGGTCGCCGCGAGCGGGATGAGCGAGAGGATGAACCAGGTGATGCACGTCAGCGCGTTCATCGCCGTCGCCGCCGCGAGCCACGCGGCGCTGCGCCAGGTGCGCGCGCGCACGAACAAGACGAGTGCCTCGAAGGCGAGCGGGATCCAGCAGGCGAAGATGTAGTGGAGGTGCGGCAGCCGGTGGAAGCGGTACGGGACGAAGGCGAAGACGAGCCCCGCGATCCAGCCCGCGCCGTAAGACGAGGTGAGCGTGCGCGCGAGGCGGAACGCGCCGTAGCCGCAGAGGACGAAGGCGAAGAAGGTGGCGAGGCTAAGGACGGCGAGCGGCGTCGCGCCCGCGGCGAAGACGGGGAAGAAGAGGACGGCGATGCCGTAGTCGTGCTCGGAGAAGGCGAGCGTGTCATGGTAGGGGTAGAAGATCGTCGCGTCGAAGAGGTGGAGCGGCGCGCGGAAGGTCTGGTGGTAGTCCCACCAGAGCGTGTAGGCGATGTTCGCGGGGTCTGCGAGGTCTGAGACCGTGTCGCGCGGGTGGCGCGCCCACGGGTAGCTCATCACGGCTGTGAGCGCGACGAACGCGCAGACGATCAAAAACTCGCGCAAGGCGCGGCGGGCGCGCACGAAGTTCCAGCTCGCGCGCGCGCTTGCGGCGACTCTAACGGCGAGACTTTGCAGGGCTTTCTCGAACCTCACGATTTGCTTTCTCGAACCTCACGATTTCACGGGCGACTCTTCAGCAGCTCGGCGCGGGTCAATCGCGGGAGGCGTTCACCGCAGAGGCGCCGAGGACGCGCGGAGGAAACGCAGAGGATCGAACGTCTCTCAAGCCTCCGCGTGATCTCTGCGTGATCTCCGCGCCTCTGCGGTGAATGTCCCTTCTCACGCGCTCGCCTGCAAATCGCACGACCTCTCCGCTCACACGATCTCACGCGGCGGACGAGCGACCGCGCGCGGCGTGCCACTCCCCGACCGCCTCCTCGTAAACCTCGCGCGTGAGCCGCGCCGTGCGCTCCCAGGTGTACTCGGCGGCGCGCGCGCGCCCGGCTGCGGCGAGGCGTGCGCGGGCGGAGTCGTCCGCGAGCAGTTCGGCGAGCGCGCGCGCGAGCGCGTCGGCGTCGGTCGGCTCGAAGAGGAGGGCGGCTCCCGCGAGCGTCTCTTCGAGCGGCGGGATGCGGCTCGCGACGACCGCCGCGCCGCACGCCATCGCTTCGAGCGGCGGCAGTCCGAAGCCCTCGTAGAGCGAAGGATAGACGCAGACGCGGCAGGAAGAATAGAGCGCGCGCAAGGTTTCGTCCGAGACGTAGCCGGTGAACTTCATGCGCCCGCCGAGCCCCTCGCGCTCGACGACCGCGAACAGCTCTTCGTTGAGCCAGCCCTTCTGCCCAGCGACGACGAGCTGCGGCGCGTCATTCGTCTCACGCAGCAGCGCGGCGTAGGCGCGCGCGAGCGTGACGAGGTTCTTGCGCGGCTCGACCGTGCCGACGAAGAGCAAAAAATTTTCTTCGACGCCGAGCCCGTGTCGCACCTCCCCCGCCTCCGAGCCTTCGACGGGCGTGAAGGCGCGGCGCGGCGCGAGCGGGACGGCGCGCACCTTTTCGGGCGCGACGCGGAGGTGCTCGCAGACCTCGCGGCGGACGCTCTCCGAGTCGGCGATGATGCGCGTGGCGGCGCGAGCCATGACGGGGAGTCGCGCGCGGGCGCGCCTGACCTGCCCCTCGCGGTGCTTCTCCGCGTGGAGCAGCGAGGAGAGATCGTGGACGGTCAGCACGGTCGGGCACTGCTGCCAGAGCGGGACGTGGTAGTTCGTGCCGTGGAAGAGCGAGAGCCGCCGCTCGCGCGCGTAGAGCGGGAGACCGAGCGACCACCAGCGCAGGCGCAAGCCCCGCGTCGGCGCGCCGACGAGACGCAGGTTCGCGGGGAGCGCGCCGCGTTCGTCTTCGGTGACGGCGGCGAACCCGGCGTGATCGGGGGCGACCAGCTCGAAGTCGTCGGCGGGCGCGAGGCGGGCGAGTTCGCGCGCCAGCTCGAAGGTGTAGTGACCGATCCCGGCTTTGGGCTCGGTGAGCGGGAAGGCGTCGAGTGCGATGAGCATGGAGACGAAGGATGAAAGATGCAGGATGAAGGACGAAGAAGATCATTCGAGGTGAATGATCACTCTTTCATCCCCCATCCCTCATCCTTCATCCCGGCTCTCAGTTGATGCGGAACTTCGGCGCGCCGTCGGCGGCGGTGCGGCTCGTGAACGTGCCGCCGCCGGTCGCGACGACGACGGTGACCGAGACGTCGCCCGCGGCAGCGAGCGAGTCGGGCAGCACGAAGTCGAGCGTGAAGACGCCGGGCGTGTCGGTCGGCTGCGCGGCGCGCGGGACGGACGAGCCCGTGATGTCCACGGTCGAGTTGTCGCTCTTCGTGATCCGCACGGTGAAGGTCGAGGCGGCGAGACCGCCGAGCGGCGTCACCGCCGGATCGCGCACGCCCGTCAGCACGAGGCGCAGGACGGTCTGCGCCGTGACGCTCTGCGCGTTGCTGTCAACGTAGGTCGTCTTGACGGTGAACGGCTCGGGCGTGCCCGTCGAGAGCAGCGGGTTCGTCACGTTCGTGACCGCCGCGCGGTTGCTGCCGAACGTGCTGGTCGTCGTGTAGAGGTCGGGCTGCGCGGCGACGACCTGCAGGACGGTGCGGACGGTGCGCACGCCCGCGCCGCTGCGGATCGTGATGACGACCGGGTAGGTCGCCGTGCCGGTCAGCGCGGCGAGACCGGGCGGGACGACGAACTGGATTTCGTTAGGGCTTACGAAGTAGAGCCCCGCCGCCGCGCCGTTCACGGAGAGCGAGACGCCGCCCAGCTCGAACGGGAGCGGCGGTCGGTGCTGCGACTCGGAGGCGGCGTCGCAGGAGATGCCCGAAGGGCAGACGCTCTTCGTACCGTTCGCGAGCGTGGCGGGCGACCCCGAAGTGGTCGTGACGTAGCCGATCATGCCCGGCGCGAGACCCGTGACGGGCGTCGCGCTCGGCGTGGGCGAGGGCGTCGGCGTCGGCGACGCCGCGGGCGTCACGACCGCGCGGCGGCTCGCGCCCGTCTGGAATTGCAGCGCGCTCGACGCGGCGGGCGTGTCGCCGGTGGCGGCGGGCGGCGCGACGAGGTAGTAAGCCTCGTTGGCGCGGTCGGGGTTGCCGGTGCCGAACTCGAAGTTGGCGAGGCTGAAGGCGATGCGCTCGACGGTGTTCGACACATACGGCTGCATCGAGTTGCCGGGGTCGTTGCCCGTCAGGTTCGTCAGCCGCGTAAACGTCGTCGCGGTCGAGGACGGGGCGGGGACGGTCGCCGTGAAAATCTGCTTGATGCGGCTCGGGTTCAAGCCCGTCGTGTCGTTCTCGGCGACGCGCGTGCCGTCCGACTTGAAGTTGAGATCGGAGGCGAAGACGACGCGCGTGTTGTCGGAGGCGGGGAAGGTGGGGAAGCGCAGCACGTCCTCGGACTCGTCGGAGGCGGCGCGCGCGCCGACCTGCGTGAACGAGTCGCTCGCGACGTTGTAGACGAAGACGGCGCGGTTCGGATCGTTCGTCGAGCTGTCGTCCGCCTTCGGGTTGGCGGCGACCGACTCGAAGGCGATCAAGTTCCCGTCGCGGCTCATGCGCCGACCGGGGTTGAAGAAGTTGACGGTGTCCGCCGCGACCTTGCGCTTGGTGTGCGTCGCCTGCCGCACGGCGGTGACGTTCGTGCCGTTGTAGGTGGCGACGAAGACCTCGGAGTCGCCGTCGGAGTTGCCGGAAGCGTGATTCGTGTTGGCGTCAACGGCGCGCAGGTCTGTGGCGTTCGAGACGAAGGCGATCAGGCTGTCGCCGACGCCCGTCCCCGAGATGTTCGGGTTCGACGTGAAGACGAAGAGGTTCTGATCGAGCGACGTGACGGTGATCTGCGTGAACGAGCCCGAGCCGGTGTTGTTATAGACGTAAACTTCGGGGCTGGCATCGGCGTTCGTCTTGCCGTTCGTCGTCGCGAGGTTGCGCGACGAGACGAAGGCGACGCGCGAGCCGTCGTCGTTGATCTGCGGATCGCGGTTGTCGTCGGCGACGAAGGGCGCGGTCGTCGTAGTCCCGGCGCGCGGGAGCGTGCTCGCGGGCGTGTTGGTCGCGCGCGTGAAAGCGTTCTGCCGCAAGTCCGTGTAGGCGGGCAGATCGCCGCTCGTGAGATCGGCAGCCGCCGCGTCGGGCACGCGGTAGATGAAGAGCTCCTGGTTGGCGTCCGCCTTGATCGCCGTGACGACGGAAGCCGCCGCCTGATCGCCGTAGAACTGGAAGGGGCTCGACGCCGGATCGGCGGGGTTAAACGCGTTCGAGGTGAAGGCGATCCACTTGCCGTCGCGGCTCAGGGTCGGCTGGTTGTTGCTGATCTCGACGGCGACGTTCGCCGAGGCGAAGCGGTCGGCGCCGGTCTTCGTCGCGTCAACGAGGACGCTCGTCGTGTCGGTGATCTGGAAGATGCGGCGCTGCGCGACGTCCGCGAGGAAGATTTCGCGGTTGCCGTCCTTGTTGTTCGGCGACTTGGTGTCGGCGCTCTGCCCCGGCGCGGCGGTCGCGATGTCGCCCGTGGACTCGAGGACGACGAAGCGCCCGTCGGCGCTGATGTCGCGCACGAAGGTGTCGCCGTTGCTCGAAGAGAGCTGCGCGACGAACGGATCGGGGGTCGGCGTCGCGGTCTGCGCGAGGGAGGCAGAAGCCGCGAGGCAGATGAGGGCGAGCGCGAAAAATGGCAGTCGGAGGACTTGTTTCACCGGAAAAATCTCCAAGCGCAAGAACCTTGCTGGATTAAGCCGCGTCTGTATGTGCCCGGCAAGACCCGCGCAGGAGAGACAGCGGCGCGGGCAAGACCAAGAACGGGCATTCTAAGCGGAACGCACGCGCGAGGGCAAGCCGACGGCGCCGCGCCCCTGTGATGTGCGCGCCGCGCGCGCGAGTTGGCTGAGCGGGGCGACTCGGCGCGCCGCCCGCGACCGCCATTTTCGACCGCCCGGGGCGACGCCGCGGGCGCGAAAGATGCGCCGTGCGGCGGCGTCGCCCGCCGTTTCCGTCGCCCGCGAGGCCTTACGGGTTGCCGAAGCGGGACTTGTACTCGGGCGAGGCGATGAAGGCGAAGACCATGTTGCGGAACTGCCCCGGGTGCGACGCGAGGAAGCCCGTCCACGTGTCGTAGCCGCT
>JAIVGV010000314.1 GCA_020201365.1 Acidobacteriota bacterium | reverse complement strand
GGCGAAGACTGGGGAGGAGCAGGCGGAAGGGCGACTCAACCGGGAAGCCGTCAGCAAGCCACAGCCTTCGCCGCCCGGCGAGTCACGCTCCACCAAAGACGGTAGGGATGTGGTTGTCGAAGTCGTCGTTGACGAGGACGGCAAGGTCATTCTCGCGTGCGCGAAGACCGGACCGCGCGAGCTGTGGGACGTGAGTGAACAGGCGACATACGGCTGGCGGTTCAAACCGACGCTACTCAACGGCGTGCCGGTGAGAGTGGCGGGAAAGATCACGTTCAAATTTGAACTTGACGGCGGCAAGAATTGAGCACGCGCTCGTCGCGCGGATGCAGAGAGGGCGCTGACAATGCGAGCCGTGTTGCAGCGCGTGACGCGCGCGAGCGTGAGGGTCGGAGGCGAGACGGTCGGCGAGATAGGCGGGGGGCTGATAGTGTTGCTGGGCGTCGCGCGCGACGACACGGAGGCGGACGCGCGTTACCTCGCCGAGAAGATTTTGAACCTGAGAATCTTCGACGACGCGGAGGGGCGGATGAACGTCCCGGTCGTCGAAGCCGGAGGGTCGTTGCTCGTCGTCTCGCAGTTCACGCTCTACGGCGACGCGCGGCGCGGGCGTCGCCCTTCGTGGATTGAAGCCGCGGAGCCGCAGGCGGCGGAGGGGCTCTACGAGTTCTTCGTCGCGGGGGCGCGGCGCGCGGGCGCGCGCGTCGAGACGGGGAGCTTCCGGAAGATGATGGAGGTCGAGCTGGTGAACGACGGACCCGTGACGATCCTGCTCGACAGCCGGAAGCTGTTTTAACCGCCGCCGCGCGCGCGGCTTTCGTCGCACCGGTTCGTCGCCGCCGAAGTATTACGCGCGCCGCGGGTTGAACTCGCGCGCGTTTCGACGTACAAAGTTCTCGCCTGCCTTAACAGAAGCTCGTCCAGATCGAAGTCGAGAGGGAAGCCGAGTTGATAAGCAGAAGAACAAGAACGCTCGCCGCCGCGCTGCTGTGCCTCGCGCTCGCGGTGGTCGCGGCGTCGTGCGGGAAGTCCGCGAACCAGAGCGCGAAGGGCGGCGACGCGGAAGAGGCGAACGTGAAGAAGGGCGTCAAGCCCGAGCCGGACGCGCAGGCGGCGGTCGTCGAGACGGACTACGGTCGGATCGTCGTCGAGCTCTACCCGAACCTCGCGCCGAGGATGGTCGAGCGCTTCAAGCAGTTGGCGAACGAAGGCTTCTACAACGGCACGATCTTCCACCGGATCGATCCCGGTCTCGGCATCATCCAGGGCGGCGACCCGCTCTCGAAGGACGCGAACCCCGCGAACGACGGCACGGGCAACTCGCCCTACCCGAACGTGCCCGCGGAGTTTTCGGACGTGCCGTTCGAGCGCGGCATCGTCGGCGCGGCGCGCACGGGCGGAGACGTCAACTCGTCGAACTGCCAGTTCTTCATCATGACCAAGCGGCAGCCCGCCTTCGAGGAGCCCGGCAACCATTACATCGTCTTCGGTCGCGTCATCGAAGGCATGAACAACGTGGACGTCATCGCCAACGCCAAGACCGCCGAAGGCACCGAGCACCCAGCCCCCGGCGCCGAGGCGCGAGTCAAGAGCGTGACGCTCGTCCCGCGCAGCAACTTCAAATAAAGTCCGGAGTCCAGGGTCAAAAGTCTGGAGCAGGTGAGAGCCATTCCGCCCTCTTCCTGCTCCAGACTTCTAGACTACAGACTCCGGACTCCTGACTTTCAGATCGAGTTGTCGCCCGTCTTCGAGCGCGGGTCGAGTTCGAAGCGGTTGCGGTCGCGCTTCTCGATCTTCTCAGTAAACTCCAGCTCCTCGTTGTCCTCGTAGGAGACGCCGACGGCGCGCGCGTTCTCCTCGACGAGCGACTGGTCGGGCGTCGGGTTGTCGCCCGCGACCGACTCCTCGCCGCTGTCGTTCACGTCCTCCCAGGAGGCGTCCGGGTCGCCGCCGGAGTCCGCGGGTGAGGCGGCGGTGTTGTCGCGCAGGCGCTGTGCGAGCTGATCCGGGTCTTTCGGCGCGCGCGCGATCTCCTCCTCCATGAACTCCTCGATTTCGGGGTCGGGCACGAAATTCGGATCGTTGCTCAGGTACTCGAACTCCTCCGGTCGCTTCTTCGGCATCGCTCGCTGTCTCCTCTTAGTCGTTTGGCGTGAATATACCACAGTTGACGCCCGACGACGCCACGCGCCGGCTCGGTCTGAGCTTGAGAGGCTTTGAACGTGCGGTTCACCGCAGAGTCGCAGAGAACCGCAGAGTTTACGCAGAGGAATCCTGCTTCTTCTCCGCGTAAGCCCTGCGTCACCTCTGCGACTCTGCGGTGAACGCCCCTCCCTCACCAATTCAACATAAAGCCAAACAACCATCCGGCGGGCACTTCCTTGACGATTCAGCACGCGCTTCGTAAACTGAAACTTGAACAGCCGACAGCAGAGCGCGAGCCGAAAAATTCGTAGGGGCGGGGTCTGTCCCTCGCCCCTACGGTCGCTTTCAAGGAGGATCGCCGAGCAGCTCCCATGAGTCATAACCTCTTCAACACGCTGCAAACGTTCGACGCCGGTCAGGGTCGCAAGGGTCAGTTCTACTCGCTCCCGCAGCTCGAACGCGAGGGCGTCGGGCAGGTCTCGCGGCTCCCCGTGAGCATCCGCGTCGTCCTCGAATCGGTCTTAAGAAACTTCGACGGGAGCGTCATCGAAGAGGCGGACGTGCGCGCGCTCGCGCACTGGCAGGCGACGGGCGAGCGCACGGAGGAAGTGCCGTTCTACGTCGCGCGCGTGCTGCTGCAAGACTTCACGGGCGTGCCGCTCTTAGTCGATCTCGCGGCGATGCGCTCGGCTGTCGCGCGCATGGGGCGCGACCCGAAGATGATCGAGCCGCTCGTCCCCGTCGATCTCGTGATCGATCACTCCGTGCAGGTTGACTACTGGTCGAGCAACGACGCGCTGCTGCGGAACATGGAGATGGAGTTTCGCCGCAACCGCTCCCGCTACCAGTTTTTGAAGTGGGGCATGCAGGCGTTCAAGAGCTTCAACGTCGTGCCCCCCGGCATAGGCATCTGCCACCAGGTCAACCTCGAATACCTCGCCCGCGGCGTCATCGAGCGCGACGGCGTCTATCTCCCCGACACGCTCGTCGGCACCGACTCGCACACGACGATGATCAACGGGCTCGGCATCGTCGGCTGGGGCGTCGGCGGCATCGAAGCCGAGGCGGGGATGCTCGGTCAACCCGTCTACTTTTTGACGCCGGACGTGATCGGCGTGCACCTGAAAGGCACCTTGCGCGAGGGCGTGACGGCGACCGATCTCGTCCTGCGCGTGACGGAGCTGCTGCGGAACGAGAAGGTCGTCGGCAAGTTCGTCGAGTTCCACGGCGAGGGCGCCGCCAGCTTGCACGTGACGGATCGCGCGACGATTGCCAACATGTCGCCCGAGTACGGCGCGACGATGGGCTACTTCCCGCCCGACGAGAAGTGCTGCGACTACCTGCGCTCGACGGGCAGGAGCGAGGAGCACATCAACGCCTACCGCGCGTACCTTCAGGCGCAAGGGCTGTTCGGCGTGCCGCGCGAGGGGCAGTGCGATTACAGCAAGGTCGTCGAGCTCGATCTCGCGACGATTGAGCCGAGCGTCGCGGGTCCCAGGCGCCCGCAGGATCGCATCCCGCTCGGCGAGTTGAAGGACACCTTCCTCGATCTGCTGCGCAAGCCCGCCGGCGAGAACGGCTACGGCAAGGGCGAGGCGGACATCAACCAGCGCTTCGAGACCGGCATCGGGCTCGACAGCATCCACGACACCGATCTCCCGGCGGTCGCGGGCGGCGGCTCGCAGGCGACGGAGAGCGCGCCCGAAGTGGTGGCGACCGAGACGGTCGGCGGTCTCGGCTCGCAGAGCGCGCGCGACACCTCCGCGCTCACAGAGATCGAGATGATGAACAACCGCCCGACGCCGACGCGGCTCGAAGAGATTCACCCGGACGAGTTCCCGCACGCCGAGATCGATCTCGGTCACGGCGACGTTCTGATCGCCGCGATCACTTCCTGCACGAACACCTCGAACCCGTCGGTGATGATCGGCGCGGGGCTGCTCGCGAAGAAGGCGGTCGAGCGGGGCTTGAAGCCGCGCCCGGCGGTCAAGGCGTCGCTCGCGCCCGGCTCGCGCGTCGTCACGGAGTATCTGGAAAAGACGGGCTTGCAGCAGTACCTCAACCGGCTCGGCTTCAACCTCGTCGGCTACGGCTGCACGACCTGCATCGGCAACTCCGGTCCGCTCGATCCGCGCATCGAGTCGGAGATACAGGATCACGATCTCGTCACGGCGAGCGTGCTCTCCGGCAACCGCAACTTCGAGGCGCGCGTGCACCAATCAATCCGCGCGAACTTCCTCATGTCGCCGCCGCTCGTCGTCGCCTTCGCGCTCGCGGGTCGCGTGACGATTGACCTGACGAAGGAGCCCTTGGGTCGCGGGCGCGACGGCGACGTTTTCCTGCGCGACATCTGGCCCACGCTCGAGGAGATCGGCGCTCAGCTCGGCGCGGCGACCGACCCGGAGACTTACCGCAGGCTCTACTCTGATTTCGCCGGTCAGAACCCGCTGTGGAACGACATCCCTTCGGTCGGGGGCGAGGTCTATGAGTGGGATCAGCTTTCGACCTACATCCAGGAGCCGCCCTACTTCGAGCGCTTCTCGATGGAGGCGGGCAGGTTCACGGACATCAAGCGCGCCCGCCCGCTCGCCATCTTCGGCGACTCCGTGACGACCGATCACATCTCGCCCGCGGGGGCGATCAAGCCCGCGTCGCCCGCCGGAATCTACCTGCGGCTGTGCGGCGTGGACGTCGAGTCGTTCAACTCTTACGGCTCGCGGCGCGGCAATCATCAGGTGATGGTGCGCGGCACGTTCGCGAACGTCCGCATCAAGAATCAGATGGTGCCGGGCACGGAGGGCGGCGTCACCTGCCTGCAACCCGTCAACGAGAAGATGAGCATCTACGACGCCTCCGTGCACTACCAGGCGGCGGGCGTGCCGCTCGTCGTCATCGCGGGGCAGGAGTACGGCACGGGCTCTTCGCGCGACTGGGCGGCGAAGGGCACGCGACTCTTGGGCGTGCGCGCCGTCGTCGCGCAGAGCTTCGAGCGCATACACCGCTCGAATCTGGTCGGCATGGGCGTGCTGCCCCTGCAGTTCAAAGAGGGGACGAACGCGCAGACCTTGAGGCTCGACGGCACGGAGACCTACTGCCTCGTCGGCTTAGAGAACGTAGAGATCAAGCCGCAGCAGGAGATCACGCTGCACGTCCACCGCGCCGGCGGCGAGCAGGAGGACGTGCCCGTGACGCTGCGCATAGACACGCCGATTGAGATCGAATACTACCGGCACGGCGGCATCCTCCCCTACGTGCTCCGGCAGTTGATCGCGCAGTCGGAGCAGGCGCGCTCCGCATGAGACTGACGGGATGAGACAGATCGCGTTCACGCTCGCGGGCGTCCTGCTGCTGCTCCTCGTCCTCGTGGACGTTTACCTCACCATCCTCGACGACCGCCCGCGCGTCGGGCCCCTGGGCGACACGCTCAACCGCGTCTCCTGGCGCGGCGGTCTCGCGGTCGCGCGCCGACTCCAGCGCACGCGCCGCCACCGCCTCCTCAACAGCATCGGCCCCACGCTCATGCCCGCGCTCGTCGTCGTCTATCTCGCGCTGCTCACCTTAGGCTTCGGCTTCATCTACTACCCGCGCCTCGGCAGGCTCTTCAAGCTCGCCGAAGGCTTCGGCACGCCCTCTTTCTGGGACGCCGTTTACTTCAGCGGCATGACGCTGACGACCGCCGGCTACGGCGACATCACGCCCGAGGCGCGCTCGATGCGACTGCTCGCCGTCGCGGAGTCCGCCGCGGGCGTCGCGCTCATCTCGCTGATGGTCACGTACCTGCTCACGGTTTACGGCTCGCTCCAGCGCAAGCGGCAGGTCGCGCTCGGCTTTTATCACCAGGCGGACGAGGGCGCGAACGTCGCCGGCTTCATCGCGCACCACTTCGTCGAGGATCGCTTCGTCGGCTTCGAGGGAATCTTGCGAACCGCCGCGCGCGATCTGCAAGAGCTGTTGGAGTCGCACATCGAGCACCCGATCCTGCACTACTTTCACCCGGTCGAAGTCTATAAGAGTTTCCCGCGCCTGCTGTTTCTGACGCTCGAAACGTGCGCCGTCATCCGCTCGTGCCTCGACGAGGAGGCGTACCCGAAGACCTGCCGCCACCCGGAAGTCTCGACGCTCGAAGCGAGCGCGCGCCACGTGCTCGGCGAGTTCGCGCGCGGCTTCGGGCTCGGCGGGCGTGGGCGCAAGTCGCAGAGCGCGAAGTTCGAGGAGTCGAGCCGCTGGCGGCAGCGCTTCAGTCAGACGCTCGCGCAACTCCGGCGCGCGGGGATCAGGACGAAGCCTGACGTTGACGCGGGCTGGGAAGAATACAGACGCAACCGGGAGGAGTGGGAGGAGCCGCTCTTCCGCTTCGCGCGCCACCTCGGCTACGACTGGGACGAGGTGACGGGCGACTCCGATCTGCTCTACGCGGCGGACGAAGGCATGGAAGAGCCGCGCGCGACGAGCAAGAAAGAGGAAGCCAGCCAGCGCAAGCCCCGCAGGAGGGGCGCACTTCGATAGCCCGGGGCAACGCCCCGAGTACTTCGTCATTTAGACTTTGGTTGCCGCGCGGTGATAGATTAACTCGCGAAAGAAAAACATCCGATCAAGCGTCATTCGCCCGGTCGTCAACTTCGATCAGCAGACTTCAAGGAGCACTCATCATGTCATCAGCGCAAGCTGCCACGAGCGAGCCGCGCCGCTACCAGCTCTTCATTGACGGCAAGTTCGTTGACGCCGAGTCCGGGAAGACCTTCCAGACGCCCAACCCCGCGACCGGCGAGACGCTCGCCGAAGTCGCCGAAGCGGACAAGGCGGACATAGACAAAGCCGTCGCCGCCGCGCGCCGCGCCTTCGAGGGCAAGTGGGCGAAAGTCTCAGCCCGCGAGCGCGGGCGGATGCTCTACAAGCTCGCGCAGCTCATCGAGTCGAACGCGAAGCAGCTCGCCGAGCTTGAGACGGCGGATAACGGCAAGCCCATCCGCGAGTCGCTCTACATAGACGTCCCCGCGACCGCCGAGAACTTCGAATACTTCGCGGGCTGGGCGACGAAGATCGAGGGCGAGACGATCCCCGTGCCCGGTCAGTTCTTCAACTACACTCTGCGCGAGCCGGTCGGCGTCTGCGGCCAGATCATCCCCTGGAACTTCCCGCTCCTGATGGCTGCGTGGAAGCTCGCGCCCGCGCTCGCCGCCGGGAACACCGTCGTCCTGAAGCCCGCCGAGCAGACGCCGACGACCGCGCTCGAACTCGCCAAGCTGATTCAAGAAGCGGGCTTCCCCGACGGCGTCGTCAACGTCGTCCCCGGCTACGGCGAGACGGCGGGCGCGGCGCTCGCGTCGCACGCCGGCATAGACAAGATCGCGTTTACCGGCTCGACCGAAGTCGGCAAGACGATCGCGCGCGCGGCGGCAGACAACCTGACGAAGGTCTCGCTCGAACTCGGCGGCAAGGCGCCCAACATCGTCTTCGCCGACGCCGACATTGATCAAGCGGTCAACGGCGCGATGATGGGCATCTTCTACAATCAGGGTCAGGTCTGCTGCGCCGGCTCGCGCCTCTTCCTCGACGAGCGCGTGAAGGATGAATTCCTCGACCGCTTCAAGGCGAAAGCCGAGAAGATCAAGGTCGGCGATCCGATGGACAAGCAGACGCTCATGGGTCCGCAAGTCTCCGCCGAACAACTCGACCGCATCAAGTCTTACGTCACGATCGCGCGCGAAGAAGGCGCGACGGTCTTGACAGGCGGCGGCGCGCCCGCCGCGCTCGACGAGAAGTTCCGGCGCGGCTACTTCTTCACGCCGACGATCTTCAGCGACGTGCAGAACCGGATGCGCGTCGCGCAGGAAGAGATTTTCGGACCCGTCACCTCCGTCATCACGTTCAAGGACGAGGACGATCTGATCCGGCAGGCGAACGAGACGATCTACGGTCTCTCCGCCGGAATCTGGACGCGCGACGTGCGCCGCGCGCACCGCTTCGCCCGCGAGATCAAGGCGGGCACGGTCTGGATCAACACCTTCAACATGATGAACGCCGCCTCGCCCTTCGGCGGCTACAAGCAGTCGGGCTACGGTCGCGAGATGGGCAGGCACGCGCTGGAGATGTACACGCAGGTCAAGAGCGTCTGGGTTGATCTTTCGGGCAAACCAATCGGGTGGTACGGGCAGTGAGATTGCGGAATGCGGATATCGGGTTGCGGACTGAAGAAGAAAACAAGCGGCTTCAAGTTCAAATTCATCTTCCTCGGCTCGTTAACCCGCAATCCGAAATCCGCATTCCGCAATAGTTAGCGGGCATCTCTCTTGAGACGCGACACATCGCAGGCAAGTGACTTCGTGCTCTCCCGACGACGAATCTGAAAACATCAGCCGACTTGAAAGGAGCAGCCATGCGAACACCACTCAGATCGGTCGCCGTCGCCTTCGCGCTCTTGTGCGCGATGTCGGCGGCGGCGCTCGCCAAGAAGACCGTCAACGAGATCAAAGCCGATCCCGGTCGCTACCGTAACAAGACCGTCTCCGTCGAGGGCAGGGTGACGGACAGCTACGGCGTGCTCGGCAACGGGGCATCCGAGATCGACGACGGCACGGGGCGCAGCTGGGTCATCGCCGACCGCGCCGTCCCGTCGCGCGGCGCGCGCGTCGAGGCGAAGGGGCACATCGTCAACGGGCTCGTCTTCGGCGGCAGGAACATGGGCGTCGCGCTGCGCGAGACGGGGCGGAAGGCGAAGGACAAGTACTGAAGCCGCGAGGCGAGGCGGCGGCGGGCGGCGCGCGCCGCCGTGTGACGTGATGCGCCGCGCTGCACCGTGATGCGGATCGTTCGCTCGCTCGACGAAGAGTTCGCGCGCCTGCACGCGCGCTCGGTCGCGCTCGCGCGCGCCGTGCCCGAAGCGAAACTCTACGCGCGACCGTGCGGCGAAGTTGATCCGGCGGTCGGGCGACCCTTCGGCGCGCCGTCGCTCTCCTGCGGCGAGCACATCCTGCGCTCCGCCGCGTGCGTCGAGCAGACGTTCGGCGGCGTCACCGCGAGCCTGTGGGACGACCCGTTCGAGTGGGCGCTGCCGGAAACTTTGGCGACGCCCGCGCTCGTCGAGGGTTATTTGAACGAGGTCGAGGCGACGCGCCGGCGCGGCTTCGCGCTCGTCCGCTCCGACGAAGACCTCGCGCGCGAGATCAGTGTGCCCGCGGGCGGGACGAGCACGCTCGCCGCGCTCTTCTTCGAGACTCTCGCGCGCGCCGCGCACCATCAGGGTCGCGCCTTCGCCGTCTTCGCGCTCGTCTGCGACGAGCGTCCGCCGCGCGTCTGAGCGGCCGGTCGTCACGGGTCGGTCGCGCGCGCCGTCTCTCCCGACACGTCCAGAGTGAAGCGCCACGACGAACAGCCAGCGCTCGCCGGGCGACTGCGCGAGCGGATCGCGCGCGAAGGCGCGATCACCTTCCGCGACTGGATGCAGGCAGCGCTCTACGACGAGCGCGCGGGCTACTACCGCCGCGCCGATCTCGCGCGCTGGGGTCGCGCGGGCGACTACCGCACCAGCCCCGAACGCACGCCCCTCTTCGCCGCCACCTTCGCGCGCTACTTCGCCGCGCTCCACGGACAACTCGGCTCGCCGTCGCGCTGGACGATCTACGAGGCGGGCGCGGGCGCGTGCGACTTCGCGCGCGTCGCGCTCGAAACGCTCGCGCAAGATCACCCGGAAGTCTTCCGCGCCACGCGCTACGTCGTTGACGAGATCGGCGAAGGCGCGCGCCGCCTCGCCGCCGAAAAACTCGCGCCGTTCGCCGAGCGGATCGGGGTTCGCCGCTTCGCCGGGCTCGTTGGCGACGACGTGCGCCGCGGCGATGCGGATAATGGCGATGCTTCGGATAGCGGTGATGCTTCGCGCGTCGGCGTCGTCTTCTCGAACGAGCTGGTTGACGCCTTCGCCGTACACCGCGTCGTGATGCGGGAGGGCGGCTTGCGCGAGCTGCGCGTCGGGCTCGGCGCGTCAGGCGGCTTCGAGTGGGTCGAGCGAGAGCCTTCGACGCCGCGGCTCGCGGAGCATTTCGCGCGGCTCGGCGTCGTGCTGCGGGAAGGTCAGTTCGCCGAGGTGAACCTCGCGGCGGACGAGTGGATCGCGCGCGCCGCGTCGCTCGTCTCGCGGGGCTTCGTCGTGACGGTTGATTACGGGGCGGCGTCTGAAGAGTTGTACGACGCGGACGCGCGACCGGGAGGGACGCTGCGCGCCTTCCGCGCGCACACGTTCTCGGACGACGTGCTGGCAAGCCCCGGCGAGCAGGACATCACCTCGACCGTCAACTGGACGCAGCTCGTCGTCGCCGGAAGGGAAGCGGGTCTTGAGACAGTCACACTCGAACGGCTCGACAAGTTTTTGTTGAGCGCGGGCGTCGTCGGACAGCTCGAGAGCATGTCGGCGCGCGCGTCGGACGAGGGC
>JAIVGV010000210.1 GCA_020201365.1 Acidobacteriota bacterium | reverse complement strand
AGCCGGATCGGTTCTCCCTAACCCCCAACCCCTATCCCCTAACCCCTGACGCTTACAGCGTCGATATGTCGCCCGCGCCTTGGCGTGATTCGATCTGCGACTGGCAGGCGGCGTCGTAGCGCGCGGTGGGGAGGGCTTCGAGGCGCTCTACGGGGATGGGCTTGCCGCAGCGCTCGCAGTCGCCGTAGGTGCCCTCGTCGATGCGGCGCAGCGCCTCGTCGATCTCTGCGACAGCCTCAGACTCGCGCTCGCCGAGGCGGAGCGCCAGCTCTTGATTGTGATCCTGCATCGAGAGATCGAGGCTGTCCTTGACGCCGTCGTCGTTGGCGATCATGTCCGCGGCGGCGCGCTGGTTGTCGCGCACCTGCTCGTTGTTGGCGCGCAGTTGCTCGTTGAGAAGATTGCGGAAGTGCTCAAGCTTCTTGGCGTCCATCGTCCGACACCCCGATCCGCAAGGAAGGTTCGTTCGCTTGCTCGTTTGTTTGATTTGAAAGCGGCGCGATTATAGCACAGCCGACGCGCGCGGCTCGATTTCACGTGAGTGAAATAGTAAGCGACACTCACCGCCGAGGCGCAGAGGTCTCGCAGAGTTCTCGCGGAGAAGAAATGTCTCTGCGCTAACTCAGCGTAAACTCCGCGCCTCGGCGGTGAGGGCATTCCCGCCTTTGTCAGCCTATTCGCCGCACAGAATCTGCGCCGCGAGCAGAGGGATCATCAGCTCGTGGTGACCCGTGAGGGCGTAGCCGCGACCCGCGCCGCCGCTCACGGGGCGGCGGACGACGTTCGTCATCGGGCGGTACTGCTGTAAGAAGTCGAAGTTCGCGGTCGTGAAGTCCGCGAGGTTGTGACCGAGGTTGCGCACCAAGGTGACGCACTTCAAAAAAACTTCCGGCAGGATGACCGCCGAGCCGACGTTGAGATAGACGCCGCCGCCGTCCATCCTGCGGACGAGTTCCGCGAGCAGACGGAAGTCCGTGTGCGAAGTCGCGCCGAGCGCCGCGCCGTCCGCCGACGGGTGGAAGTGCGCGATGTCCGTGCCGACCGACAAGTGCGCGGTGAAGGGGGTGCGTGCGTCGTAAGCCGCGCAGAGCAGCGAGAGATTCTTGTTCGGCGGGTTCTCGCGCAGCAGCGCGCGCCCCAGCGCCTCGCCGAGTCCTATTCCCTCACGCGCACCTTCCGCCGCCGCCGCGTTCAGAAGTCTCCCCGTCTCCTCCGCGCCGCCGAACGCGCCCGCGCCGAGTGTCGCGTCCACGTCCTCGGAGGTCGAGCCGACGAGCGCGATTTCGAGATCGTGAACCAGCACCGATCCATTCCCGGCTATGCCTGAGACGTAGCCGCGTCGCATCAGATCAATGATAACGGGCGCGAGCCCCGTCTTGATGACGTGCCCGCCGACGCCCCAGATGATCGGCTTGCGGAGATCACGAGCGCGGCGAATCTGCGCGGCGAGTTCGCGCAAGGACTGGACGGCGAGGATGTTCGGGAGCGAGCCGAGGAAGTCTTTGAGCGTCGCGTCTTCGGCGACGGGGCGCGCGAAGTCCTCGGTCGAGACCTTGCTCTGTCGCGAGGCGAGCGGGTAGGTGTTCACGCCTTCGAGCGGGAGCGGGCGCAAGTCTTCGTCATAGATTGACACCGTGCTTGATCGCTCCTTGGGAATTTAGCCACAGAGGGCACAGAGATCACAGAGGGGGAAACGATGGAGTAGGAGCGCGGAACGATGAACTGCAAGACCGCTTGTCTTACTTCATAGCTCCTCGTTCCTCATTCATACTTTCCCTCTGTGTCCTCTGTGATCTCTGTGGCTAATCTTCATTCTCTCCCGTCCGGGAAGAGCGTGCGCTCGACGAGTTCGCAGAGGATGTGACCGACGAGGTTGTGCGTCTCCTGTATGCGCTGCGTGTCGTCCGACGAGACGACGAGCGCGAGGTCGCACAGCGCGCGCACCTCGCCGCCGTCGCGCCCCAAGATGCCGATCACCTTCAGCTCCCGCTCGCGCGCCGTCTCGCACGCGCGCACGATGTTCGGGGACGCGCCCGACGTGGAGATCGCGATGAGCACGTCGCCGCGCTCGCCGAACGCCTCGACCTGCCGGGCGAAGACGTTCTCAAACCCCGTGTCGTTCGCGACCGAGGTGACGACGCCGCCGTCGGTCGAGAGCGCGAGGGCGGGGAGCGCGCGGCGCTTGACCTTGCCGAACTGATTGACGAACTCGCCCGCGACGTGCTGCGCGTCGGTCGAGGAGCCGCCGTTGCCGCACAGCAGAACCTTCCCGCCCGCGCCGAACGACGCCGCGATCATCGAAGCCGCGCGCACCACCTCCTCGGCGTGCTCCGCGAAGTAGCGCCGCTTGACCTCTAGGCTTTCGGCGACGATGGTGGAGATGCGGTCGTGCATTCTTACATCAAATTCGCTGCAAGAACTCTTGGAGATTTAAAACTTCGAAATTAGGCGTTGGCACTTGCGTAAGTATAAAACCTAGCTTGCCTGCCTCTTGCTTGCTTTCTTGCGTGACGAAAATATTAGCGAAAGAAGCTTGTATAGCGTGCATGAAATCGCCAACATCGCCTTCTCTCACCTTCCGAGGTGCACCTTGCAAACCGAACCATCCTGTATGCATCAGTGAGAGATAATACATCGCGAAAAGGCGATAGCTTCTAAGTCTTAACATCTTCTTGATCCCACGTTTTATACACTCCACACGCCACTCACGCGGGAATTTGCTGATGTAAAGTTTGACAGTAGTTTCCGCAAGCCCATTCCAAAGCTCGCTAAAATCATCTGGTCGCCCGGCATTACTTCTAAGACCAGCTTCTCTTGCTAGAAGGAGAGCCTGTGTTAAGTTTGCCGACAACTCCTTCCGCATTCTCTTAGCG
>JAIVGV010000209.1 GCA_020201365.1 Acidobacteriota bacterium | reverse complement strand
GTGTAGCTGATGCCTAGCCCGGCCGCGTTGTAGTCTCCGGGTGAAAAGTTCACGGTCGTCTTTCCGACGCTGTAGTCGAGCGGCGGCTCCGTGCCCGCGCTGCGACGCCTTGACTCCTCCATGACCTGCGCTTTCGTCATCGCCGGGCCGCACTCGCCCTTCTCCACGTAATTGTCGCTCAGGTACGGCACGAGCACTGTCATGTCACCGCGCCCCCGCGCGCGCACCAACATCGCGCCTATCCTGCTCAACTCCGACTTCATCGCATCGATCTCCTGATAGGTCGCGGTCGCCTTCGGCGGCATGGCTGGCGGGGCGTTCGTGTTCACGCTCGCGCCCTGCCCGCCGCCCCTCTTCAGCGACCTGTAGCCGACGTAGCCGACGCCCGCGACGACGAGCGCGACGGCGAGCAGCGCGGCGTAGAGCGGCGCGCGCCCGCGTTTGCTGCCCGGCGACGGAGACGGAAGGGGAGGCTGCGCTAGAGGCTTCGACTCCGTGGCGCGCGGCGGCGCGGCGGGCGTCGGCGTCGGCTCCGACGTAGAGGGCGCGGGCGTCGGCGTAGGGTCAGGCGGACGGTGCTGCGGAGTCTGTACGGGTGCCGGTGCGGGAGTCGGCGTCGGGAGCGGAGCGGGCGTCTGCTCCGGCGCGGGCGCGGGCTCATCGATCTTCGGGAGCAGCGCCTTGATCACGTCGGTGAGTCGCGCGATGTGCCGTTCGAGCGGCGGGGTGAGCGCGTCGAGCCAGTGCGTCGAGCTGATGAAGTATTCGAGCGACTTCGAGAGCTGCACGTCCTCGACGCGGAACGGGATGATGACGACGCCCTTATTCACGGCGCGCTCCGCCTCGCGCTTGATCTGCTGCGACGCCACGGCGTTCGCCGAGATGACGATCACCATCACGCGGCTCCCGCTGATGGCGTCCACAATCGCCTCGCCCCAGTCCGCGCCCGGCATGATGTCACGCGGCGCGATCCAGCAGCGCAGCCCTTCGGCTTCGAGCCGCGCGCAGGCGGCGTCCGCCACCTGCTTGTCCTTCGACGAATGGCTGATGAATACGTCGTGCGCCATGGCGGTTCGCGTCAGGAGTCCGCGGCTCTCGCCGTCTCGACGGGAAGCGCCGCGTTCGTCGAAGACGCGCGGCGGGGAGGGCTCGCTACAACAGCGTGAACGACTTGAAGAAAGCCTCTGCCTGCAGGCTGTCCAGCTCCGCCCGGTCGTAAGACGAGTAGGATACGCCGTAAATCCTGCCCGCGTTAATAACAAAATACAGGCGCGTGTAAAGCTGCTTCCCTCCGTCTCCCATGGGAGTCGAAAGGTAGAGGGACAGCGCCGGGGAGTCTTGAATCGTTAAACTCTCCTGCTTCTCCAGCGTCGAGTTCACAGCCTTCAGCGCGCTGTCGCGAGCCGCCTCCAGCCTCTGCCGCGGGGAGGCGTTCGTGCCTTCCTTGAACTCCTCATACCCGACGAACAGCACCGACTCCGTGCCGGGTAATTCGGATAAGAACTTGTGAACCTCTCGGTTAGTTTCCTGACTCAGCTCGCTGCTATGTTCAAGAGGCGGGAAGCCGCGCGGGGGCGTGACGATGAATTTCCCCTCGAACGACGTGAACGGCTGACCCTTCGCGCCGAACGGGTCGTCCAGCGATGGGGTCGGCGTCGCCGACAGAATCTCGGCGGGCGACCGCTGCGCGGCTGAAGAGGCGGCTCGTTGCTTGATCGCTTCGGCGAATATCCGCGCGGCTGCGTCCGTCCCTCCGGCGTCGGAAGTACCAGTCTGCGCGTTAGTCTGACCCGACGCCCCGCTCGCGCCCGGCGCCGTCGAGCCGGTGTCGGCGGGCGGTTGAGGTTTGCTACACCCCGCGAGCGCGCAGGAGAGCGCGAGCCATAGCACGACGCAGTGACGAGAAGACAGCTTCATAACCGCACTCCGACTTGTGATGTTCTCAAGAGCGACCTACGTCGGCGAGACTTCCCCGGCGGGGCGAGCCGCGCCGGATGCGACTTTTACCGCCATTCGCGGGAAAACTCAACGCCTTTCCGGCGCGTGTTATAATCCGGCACAACGCCGCGGTCTATTAAGTCTCGATATTTTCGACTCGTCTGATCGGTGGTGCGATGCGGCTGTGACCTGCGCGCGCTCTGCGCGCCCGACCGCGAGGAGATAACAGCGAGTGGCGATCAAAGAGCAGAGCTTCACCGTCAAAGAACTCGACTCGCTGGTGATGACGGTCGAGCTGACGCTCGTCAGCATCGTGCAGGGCGTCGCGCTCTCCGTGCTCGTGCCGCCCGCCGTCGCCGCCGCGACGGGGCTCGACTTCGCGCTCCTGCCTTACGTCGTCACGGGGCTCGTCGTCATCCTGCTCTTCTGGTCGCGGTCACTGCTGCACACCTTCACGGTGATCAGGTGGCCGCTGGAGTTCGCGCACAACTTCCTCTACATCGCGAGCACGCTCGTCGAGTCCGTCGCCCTCTCGCAGCTCGCCTCGCCGGCGCGCTGGTTCGCGCTCACCGCCGCCTACGGCGCCTTCATCTGGACGCTCTTCGCGGTTGACCTGCGCATGATCCGACGCCGCCTCGCCGAGTACAACCTGCCCGGCGCGCTCGCGCTGCTGCGCGCCGTCGAGCGCGAGCAACTGCTGAACGTCCGCCTGCTCATGCCGACCGCCGTCCTCTTCAACGCGGCGGTCGCGCTCGTCGTCCGCCTCTACCCCGAACTCTTCGTCGCGCGCCAGCTACACGCCGTCTTCGGCGCCCTGCAGACCGTCTTCGCCCTCGCCTACCTCGTCTATTCCACGCGCTTCTACAGACGGCTGCTCCCGCTCATCGTCGCCGCGCAGTACGAATGGAACGGTGAGGAAATGCCAAAAAGCGGGGGATAGGGG
>JAIVGV010000035.1 GCA_020201365.1 Acidobacteriota bacterium | reverse complement strand
ATGCACCTCGCCATCCTCCGCCACGCCGGGCTCGTCACCTTCCACGGCCCCATCGTCCTCTCGTCGTTCACCGACTACACGCAGCAGAACTTCCGCCGCGCCCTCTTCGACACGCGCCCGCCGGGCAAGCTCACCAACCCCGCCGAGTCGAACGCGCTGCGCCCCGAACACCCCTTGCGCACGATCCGCGGCGGCACGGCGACGGGGCAGCTCGTCGGCGGCAACCTCTCGCTCGTGACAGCCCTCATGGGCACGCCCTACGAGATCGAGACGCGCGGGCGCGTCCTCTTCCTCGAAGACGTGGGCGAGGAGCCCTACCGCATTGATCGGATGCTCTCGCAGTTACGCCTCGCAGGGAAGCTCGACCAAGCCGCCGCCGTCGTCTTCGGCGAGTGCAGCGAGTGTCAGCCTAACGACTACAAGCCCTCCTTCGCGTGGGACTCGACGCTCGGCGAAGTCCTCGACAACATCCTCGGCGGCTTGCGCGTCCCGGTCTTCACCGGGCTCACCATCGGGCACACCTCCGACCAGCTCACGCTCCCGCTCGGCGTCCAGGCGACGCTCAACGCGGACGAAAAAACTTTAGAGCTGAAAGAAGCGGGCGTGGTTTGAACTGCCCAACCCATGGAACGACCGTGGGGGCAGGGCTCGTCCCTGCCGCTACCATTCTTTTCAAACGTCAGCCGCGCAGCGGATTCCGGCGAACGCGATGCGGAAGTGGCGGCGGAAGAAGTTACGGAAGGAGCAGCGCAGCACGGACGCGCCCGTCGCCCAGGAGCCGCCTTTGAGCACGCGGTGATCCTCGTCGAACCAGACCTCGGAGTATTCCGGGTAGGGGAACGCCTCGAAGCCGGGGTAGCCCGCGAACTTCGAGGAAGTCCACTCCCAGACGTTGCCCGTCATGTCGAGGCAGCCTTGCGCGGTCGCGCCCGAAGGGAAACTGCCGACCGGCGTCGTGCCCCAGAAGCTCAGATCGAAGTTGCAAAGCGCGCCTCCCGGCTCCGCGTCGCCCCACGCGAAGCGCCGCTTGCGCTTCGCCTCGTCGTCCCACGACGCCGCACGCTCCCACTCGGCTTCCGTCGGCAAACGCCCGCCCGCGAAACGCGCGTAGGCTTCCGCCTCGTACCAGCTCACGCCCGCCACCGGATGCCCCGGCGGTAACTCCGCGTCGCCGAACATCTCTCGCACGCGCCACCGCTTTGACGAAGACGACTCGCCTTCGCGCGACCAGTAGAGCGGGTGCTCCCAGCCTTCGCGCTCGCGCCAAGCCCAGCCCTCATCATTCCAGAACTCGCGGCGCGCGTAGCCGCCCTCCGCGACGAACGCGGCGAACTCCGCGTTCGTCACGGGCGCGCGCGCGATCTTGAACGCGGGCACGAAGACCGTGTGCGAAGGCGACTCGTTGTCGTAGGCGAAGCCCTCGCCGCCCGTCGCGCCCATCTCGAACTCGCACGCGGGCAGCTCGATCATCCCGCGCGACTCGCCCGAGGCGGGCGCGCGTCCGGCGCGCGAGCCGGCGCGCGTCTCGCCGACGGGCGTTGATGACAGACCGGCTGGCTCGACGTCAGACTTTAATGCCTGTGCTCGTTGCGGTCGCACCTTCTTCGCGGGGTCGAGCAGTCGCAGGAGGTACGCGAGCGTCTCCTGGTGCTGCCGCTCGTGTTCGAGGACGAGGCGGAAGACGTAGCCGCCGCGGAGCATCGCGTCGGCGGCGTCGAGGTCAGCCGCGTCGAGGAAGTCGAGCACGCGGGAGCGAACGCGACGCAGGTAGTCTTCCATCTCGCGGCGCGTGGGCAAGTCCTTCGACTCCTCGCGCGGCGTCGAGATGGGATCGAAGACGCGCTGCCAGCGCTCGTCGGGCGCGGGCTCATGCTTGACCTTTTGCAGAATCCAGTAAGCCTCGAACACTCCGACGTGCGCGAGGTGCCAGATGAGCGGGCGGTAGCCGAAGCCGGGGCTCTCGTGCAAGTCGGCTTCGCGCGGGACGAGATCGAAGAGTGAGAGCGTCGCGGCGCGCGCGCCCGCCAACTGCGCGGCGATCTTTTCGCGCGTCGTTCGCGCGCCGCCGTCTCCGCGCGGCGTCTGCCGCCCGCCGCCCTCTTCCCGCGCCTTCGTCATCGGCTTCGCGATCCTTTCGCGCGCGCCGTCGTCCGTGGCGCGCGCGGCGTGCGGGCGGGCGCGGACGACGGGTCGCTTTGAGATGTGATAAGGTACGCCGTCGGGCGCGGGGCGGGCAAACCGATCCTCGTTGCCGCGCCGTAGAGACGACGGACTCGGGCGGCGAAGGACGCGCGATGGCGACGACGACAATCCCCGGCACGACGGACGCGCGCCTGCGCCTGCACCGCGTCGGCGGAGGCGACGGCGCGCCCGCGTCTTTCGCCGCGGACGTGCGGCGCGGTCTGACCTCGACGCCGAAGCGGCTCTTCCCGAAATACTTTTACGACGCGCTCGGCTCCGCGCTCTTCGACGCCATCTGCCGACTCCCCGAATACTACCTCACGCGCGCCGAAGACGAGATACTCGCGCGCCGCGCCGACGACATCGCACGCGCCGCGCGCGAAGGCTTCGGCGAACGCGCGCCCGTCACGCTCGTCGAGTTCGGCAGCGGGAGTTCGACGAAGACGCGCCGCGTCATCGAGGCGCTGCTGCGCCGCCAAGACGGGCTCACGTACATCCCCGTTGATATCTCGGTCTCGGCGCTCGAAGCGGGCGCGCGCGCGCTGCTCGAATCCCACCCGCAGCTCAGGGTCGAGGCTTACGCGGGCGACTACGACGCGGCGCTCGCGCGGCTCGGGGAACGGCGCGGCGCGCGCGGTCGCACGCTCGCCCTCTTCCTCGGCTCGAACATCGGCAACTTCGACGCGGGCGAGGCGGAAGACTTCCTGCGCCGCGTGCGCTCAGTCTTGCGCCCCGGCGACGCGCTGCTCGTCGGCGCGGACTTGAAGAAGGACGCTGGCGTGCTCGAAGCCGCCTACGACGACCCGCTCGGCGTCACCGCCGCCTTCAACTTAAACCTGCTCGCGCGCATCAACCGCGAGCTGGGCGCGGATTTCGACCTGCGCTCCTTCCGCCACGTCGCGCGCTACGACGGGCGGGCGGGTCGCGTCGAGATGCACTTGGAGAGCACGCGCGCGCAGACGGCGCGCGTCTCGTCGCTCGATCTCGAAATCAGTTTCGGCGCGGGCGAGCGCGTCCACACCGAGAACTCCTACAAGTACGACGCGGACGATCTGTCCGGGCTCGCCGCGCGCGCGGGCTTCGCGCTCGAGCGCACGTGGCGCGACGCGGCGGGACTCTTTAGCAGCAACCTCCTCGTCGCAACCTCGCGGGACGACGCGGCATGACGACGCGCGACGAAATCATCGAGACGCAAGCGACCGGCGACGAGCGCGGCGAAACTTCGCACGCGTCGGCGCGCGAAGCCTTCCCGCTCCTGACCGACAGGGTCTCCTCGGACGCGGTGCCGCTCTTCGTCGAGAACCTGCGTCGCGGCGCGAAGCCGAAGGATGAGTGGACGTGCGGCGTCGAGTTCGAGCTGTTCGGCTACGACGCGCGGCGCTCGTTCGCGCGGCTCGACCCCGCGCAGGTGCAGCGCGTGCTCGCGGGCTTCGCGCCCTCGTCGAACGATCTCGTTTACGAGGGCGGCACGCTCATCGAGGTCAACGCCGGGCAGATGAACCGGCTGACGGTCGAGCCCGGCGGGCAGATCGAATTCTCCGGCGCGCCGCAGCACAAGCTCGCCGACGTCGAGCGCGAGCTGCGCCGGTACCTTGCGCGCCTCGCCGAGATCGCCACAGGCCACGGCTTCGCCTTCGTCGCCTGCGGCTTCGATCCCTTACGCACGCTCGCCGAACAAAACTGGTTCCCCAAGTCGCGCTACGACGTGATGCGCCCCTACCTCGCGCGGCGCGGCGCGCGCGCCTGGGACATGATGACGCGCACCTGCGCCGTCCAGTCGAACCTCGACTACGGCGACGAGGAAGACCTGCGGAAAAAATTTCTCGTCGGCAACCGCCTCGCCCCCGTCGTCACCGCCGTCTTCGCGAACTCGCCTTTCCAAGAAGGCAAGCCCTCCGGCTACAAGTCCACGCGCGCCGCCGCGTGGCTCGACACGGACGCGGATCGCGCGCTCATCTCCCCGCCCGCGCTCGACGATGAGTTCACGCCCGAACGCTTCGTCGCCTACGCCTTGGACGTCCCCATGCTCTTCGCACAGCGCGACAGCATCTACCTCGACGCGCCCACGGGCACGCGCTTCGGCGACTTCCTCGCGCGCGGCTCGGCGGCCGTCGCGCCCGTCTTCGGCGACTGGGCTGACCACCTCACGACGATCTTCACCGACGCGCGCCTCAAGCAGCACATCGAGCTTCGCGCCGCGGACTGCGGCTCGCTCGACGACGCGCTCGCGCTCCAAGCCCTCTGGAAAGGCTTGCTCTACGACCAGACCGCGCGCGACGAAGCGTTGCGCCTCGCGCCCCGCCTCGCGCAGGCGGAAGCGATAGAACTACGCGAACAGGTCGCGCGCGACGCGCTCGAAGCGCGCACCGCAAGCGTCAACGTCAAAGCCCTCGCGCGCGAGACCGTCGCGCTCGCCGAAGAAGGCTTGCGCCGCTGTGCGCCCGACGAAGCTCACTACCTCGACGCGCTGCGCTCGCGCGTCTGCGGCGAAGGCGTCTCGCCCGCCGACGTACTGTTGCGCAACTTCGCGGGTCGCTGGCACGGCTCGGTCGCGCGCGCCGTCGAATATCTGCGGATCGCTTGAGCTGGTTTTCTTTATCCCGACTTGTGAAGTGCGTTGAGATTCACCGCAGAGGCGCGGAGGAGTAGCAGAGTTCTCGCAGAGAAGAACCGGTTTCCTCTGCGTCAACTCCGCGCGACCTCTGCGCCTCCGCGGTGAGTTCCGTTAGCCGAACGAGCCCGCCGCTCGCGTAAGATGCCCGACACTAACGCACCCGTCGTCGAGTTCCGCCGCGTCGGCTTCGCCGTCGGCGGCGCGCGGATCATCTCCGATCTCGATCTCGAAATCCGCCGCGGCGAGACCGTGGTGCTCCTCGGCGAGTCGGGCTGCGGCAAGACGACGACGCTCAAGCTCATCAACCGGCTGATCGATCCGACCGCGGGCGAGGTCTCCGTCGAGGGGCGCGCGACCGTTGACTGGGACGCGATAGAGTTGCGGCGGCGCACGGGCTACGTCATCCAGGAGGCGGGCTTGTTCCCGCACTTCACGGTCGCGCGCAACGTCGGGCTCGTCCCGTCGCTCGAAGGCTGGTCGCGCGCAGCGATCAACGCGCGCGTCGAGGAGCTGCTCAGGCTCGTCGGGCTCGATCCGCAAAGGTTTTCCGGACGCTTCCCGCGCGAGCTGTCGGGCGGCCAGCGCCAGCGCGTCGGCGTGGCGCGCGCGCTCGCCGCAGACCCGCCGCTGCTCCTGCTCGACGAGCCCTTCGGCGCGCTCGATCCGCTGACGCGCGCCGCGCTGCAACGCGAGTTCGCCGCGCTCAGCCGCAGGCTCGGTAAAACTTCCGTCTTCGTCACGCACGACGTGCGCGAGGCGCTCTCGCTCGCCACGCGCGTCGCGCTGATGCACGCCGGTCACATCGTCCTGCTCGCCACGCCGCAAGAATTTTTAGACGCCGACGAGCCGCGCGCACGCGCCTACCTCGACACGCTGCGCGTCGGCGATCTGCCGCCCAACGACCGCGGCGACGACAAACGCGCGTCGCCTCAAACGCCTTGACGAGTTTTCTGCAAACGCACTGGCGCGAGCTGCTGGCGCTGACGGGTCAGCACCTGTGGCTCGTCCTCGTCTCGATCACGTGCGCCGTCGCCGTCGGCATCCCCGCGGGCGTCCTGCTCACGCGCCGCCCGCGCTGGAAGCGCCCCGTGCTCGGCGTCGCGGGGATACTCCAAACCGTGCCGAGCCTCGCGCTCTTCGGCTTCCTCATCCCGCTCCCGTTCGTCGGCGGCATCGGCGCGCGCACGGCAATCGTCGCGCTCGTCCTCTACGCGCTGCTGCCCGTCATCCGCAACACCGTGACGGGCATCGAGGGCGTGGACGCGAGCGTGCGCGAGGCGGCGGTCGCGATGGGCATGACGCGGCGGCAGATACTGTGGCAGGTGGAGCTACCATTAGCGACGAGCGTCATACTGGCGGGCGTGCGCGTCGCGGCGGTCATCTCCGTGGGCGTGGCGACCATCGCGGCGGCGATCGGCGCGGGCGGCTTGGGCGCGTACATCTTCCGCGGGCTTCGCATGAACGACAACCGCCTCGTGCTCGCGGGCGCGCTGCCCGCCGCGCTGATGGCGCTTACGTTCGACTGGCTGATCGGACGACTCGAAACGCGACTGAGCCGTTACGTGCAGCGAAGCGCCGCGGGCACGCGCGACGCGGCGGCGATCCTGCGGCGAAGAATCGTCGCCGCCGCGCTCGCCGCAGTCGTCCTAGTCGGCGGCTTCGCGCTGTGGCGCGGGCGCCGTCCTGACGTGGTCGTCGGGTCGAAGGATTTTACGGAGAGCGTCGTGCTGGCGGAGATACTCGCGCAGGAGTTGGAGGCGCGCGGGCTGCGGGTCGGTCGCCGGTACGAGCTGGGCGGCAACCTCTGCCACGACTCGCTCGTCGCGGGCGAGATAGACGTTTACCCGGAATACACGGGCACGTCTTTCACGGCGATCCTCCACCACCAGCCCGTGACAGACCCGCGCGCGGTTTACGAGCAGGTGAAGCGCGAGTACGCCGAGCGATTCGACGTTGACGTGTCGCCGCCGCTCGGCTTCAGCAACGACTTCGCCATCCTCGTGCGCGGGCGTGACGCGCGCGCCTTCAACCTCCGCACGATCTCGGACGCCGCGCCGCACGCGCCGCAGTGGCTCGCGGGCTTCGGTCAGGACTTCATGTCGCGCCCCGACGGCTACGAGGGCTTCGCGCGCACGTACCGCCTGCAGTTCCGCGAGCGACCGCGCGAGATGGACTTGTCTCTGACCTACCGCGCGCTCGCCGCCGGGCAGGTCGATCTCATCGCCGGAAACTCGACCGACGGTCTCATCAGCGCGCTCGACCTCACGCAGCTCGCGGACGACCGCCGCTACTTCCCGCCCTACGAAGCCGTCTTCCTCACGCGCCGCGACGCGCTCGCCCGCGCGAACGCGCTCGCCGGCGTGCTGCAAAAGTTAAGCGGCGCGATCTCGACCGAAGAGATGCGCCGCCTGAATTACGAAGTTGATGGCGAGAAGCGCGCGCCCGCGGACGTGGCGCGCGAGTGGCGCGGGCGGAAGGGACTGTGAATCAAAGGATGAAGGCGGAAGGATGAAGGGTGAAAGCGTGATGGCTCACGCCGAATGATCTCTTTTCATCCTTCATCCTTCATCCTTCGCGATGTCACTTCTTGTGCAGCGTGATCTTCAAGGGGTCGCCGAGCGAGGAGGGCGAGACGTCGAGCTTCTGATCCTCGTAGCCCTTCGCCTTGACGATGAGCTTGAGCGTGCCCATGTGGAGCGGCGGCAAGACCGCCACGCCGCGGTCGTCCGTCCAGTTCCAAGACTCGCAGAAGAAGCCGTCCGAGCGGCTCGATTCGAGCTTGAGATAGACGCCCTTCACGGGGTTGCCCGCGTCGTCCGCGACGCGCGCGTCCAAGCGCCCGATGCCGTTCGGCTCGGTCGCCGCCCTGCCCATGTTCGGGATGTCGGACTGCGACGAGGTGTTCGACTGCGCCAGCGCGCCGACGCCCGCGAGGGCGACGACGAAGAGGGCGGCGAGAATAAGTTTACGCATGTCTGTTAAAATCTCCTGACTCGTTCGCTGAAATTTTGCGGGAGGATCGCGGCGCTCGCGGGGGCGGCGGGGCGCTCAGGCGACTTCGCCAGCCGCCGCGATCAATTATAGTTGGCGCGCGGGCGACTTGGGAAGTTCTAATTTCGGCGGGCGCGGATCGGGTCGAAACGGGGAATCAAACAGGGACGGACAGGATGAGATGGGGCAATAAACTGCCCGTAATCTTGTCCATCCTGTCCGTCCCTGTTTGAATTCCCCGAAATCCGCCCGCTACTTTTCGGCGGGGGCGCTCTCATTTCGCGACGGAGGTTGAAGGGCTATGACGCTTCTTGACTTACTCATCCTGTTGCTGGTCGCCGGGGTCTGCGGGGCGTTGGGTCAGGCGATCAGCGGCTTTTCGCGCGGCGGCTGTCTCGTCTCGGTCGCGCTCGGCTTCATCGGCGCGCTCATCGGTCTGTGGCTCGCGCGCTCGTTGGGGCTGCCGGAGCCGCTGCCCGTCATGGTCGGCGGCAAGACCTTCCCCGTCGTCTGGTCGATCATCGGCGCCGCGCTCTTCGTCGCCGTCATCGGTCTGCTGACGCGGCGGCGAATCTAAGGATGAAGGCGGAAGGCGGAAGGGTGAAAGCGTGATCACCCGACTCGGATAACCACTCTTTCATCCTTCCGCCTTCCTACTTCCGACTTGCTTTTCTTGCCCGCGCCCTCTCTCCTCGTTTACACTCACGCCAAAGCCCGTCTCCCGCGAATTGAATTTTCGTCTCTGACCGACGGCGGGTCGTGGTGTCTGCGACGCGCGGCGCGACGTTGTGTCGCCCGCGTCGCGTGAGTTTTTTGCCTCGCGCGTTTCGAGTCTCGTCGAGAAGTTGAGATGGCTTCGGCGCGAATGAAGAGGGGCGCGGGGGGCGCGCCCGACCTGCAACACTTCCGCAGCCGCTACCCGCTGACGGTGGCGAGCCTCGGCGCGCTCGCAGACCGCGAGGCTTGGCTGCGCGCGGTGTGGGAGGCGGAGGAGCGCTGGCGCGCGTCGCTCTTGGGCGCGTCGTCGGAGATCGTCGTGCGCGGCGCGCCGCCCGCCCGACTGAAGGTCGAGGGCGAGTTCGAGATCATCTACGCGGGCGCGTCGCTCGGACTGCTGCAAGCCGCCGCGCTCTGCTGCAAACACGGTCGGCGCGCGCTCGTCCTCGCGGCGCGCGAGGGCGGCGGCGCGGCGGGCGGGCGCTTCTGGGGCGCGTCGGGCGAAGACCTCGAGGCGTTCGCGCGCGCGGGGCTCTTCACGCGCGACGAGATCGAGTCGTTCGTCACGAGCCGCCGCCGCGCGGGGCTGGTCAAATTCCACGACGCTGGCTCGCGCGTCAAGGCGCCGCCGCTCGAAGTGCGCGGCGTGCTCGACGTGACGGTTGACGCGGAGAAACTTCTCGCCGCGGCGCGCGGGAAACTTCGGGCGAGGGCGGGCTGCGCCGTCGTCGAATGCTTGCAGGTGGCGCGCGTGTACGTCGAGCCGCACGGGGTCTCGGTCGAGGTCGAGTGCGCGGGCGGCGCGCGCAGACTCTTCGCGGCGCGGCTGTTCGTCGAGGCGCGCGGCGCGTCGTCCGAGGTCGCGCGGCAGTTGCGGGAGGGGCGCGCGCCGACGCACGTGCGCCCTTCGGTCGGCACAATCGCGCGCGGGCTCGCGCGGGGCGCGGGCTCTGGAAGCGCGGACTTCGACGCGGGCGAGATCGTGCTGACGACCGAGGACGCGAGCGCGCACCGCCAGCTCCTGTGGAACGGCTTCGCCTGCGACGCGCGGCGCGACGAGTTCGCCACGCGGCTCTTCTTCCACGACGCCGTGGACTCGCCCGCCGACAAGTCGCTGCTCGCGCTCTTCGAGCGCTACTTCGAGAAGCTGCCCGCGTACAAGCGCGCGGGCGCGCACTTCCGCGTCGCGCGCCCCTTGTTCGGCTACGGCGCGGGCTACCGCGAGCGCGGGTGGAAGCGGGGCGCGGCTGAGGCGTCGGCAGACGCGCGCGTGCTCGCGTCGGGCGGGGCGGGGCGCGCGAGCGCGCTCGCGCCGTCGGACGCTTCCGCGACGCTGCGCGACTTGGAGGCGCGCACGCGGCTCACCGAGCTGGCGCTCGCGTCCGACGCGCTCGACGCGCGCGCCCTTTCGGAGATCGCGGCGGCGGGGGCGGGGGCGTCTTCGACGGCGCACCTCGCGGAGTTCCTGCGCCCTCCGGCGAGCGCCGCCGCCGCGCCCGCGACCGTCAACGAAACTCTGAACGCGTTGACGCTCGCGCTGCACGGGTTGGACGAGGGCGTGCGCCGCGAGCTGTTCCAGGACCGTCTCTCGTTCGGCGCGCTGCGCAGTCTCCTCTCGCGCACGGTGCGCCTCTACCCGCGCATCCTCCAGCGCGTCGCCGCGCACCTCGGCGCGCGCGGCACGCTCCTCTGGCTCGCCCACGCGACGCAGGCGGCGCTTCGCGAGCGGCGCGCCGACGACGGAGGCGGGCGCGACGGCGGCGACGAGGCGCGGCGCGACGGCGACCCCGCAAAGCGCGGGCTATGAGCCGCCGCCGGGGAAGAAAACGCGCGCGGGCGCTGGCAGGAAGGACGGACCAAAAAGGCGCGGCGCGGGGACGACAAGTGAGTCGTCCCCGCGCCGCGCCTTTTTCAGTCTCGCGCGCCGCGCGTTCAGTCGCCGAGCCGCGCGCCGTCAGCCCGCGCCGGTCACTTGTACCTGATCTCGATGCGGGAGTTTTGGTTGAGCTGGATCGTCGTGCCGTCCACCACGATCTCGGAGAGGCTGCCGGAGCCGTGCTTGAACTTCTTGTGCCCGCCGCCGGAGCCGTCGTCGGCGAAGCTGTGGGGCAAGCCCACGTGCACTGAGTTGCCGCCCGTGATGATGATCGGCGGATCGCCCGAGCCGCC
>JAIVGV010000522.1 GCA_020201365.1 Acidobacteriota bacterium | reverse complement strand
TTCGACAACCGCGAGTGGCTGCGCGCGACCGCGGCGTTTCGTCGCCTCGGCGATCTCGCGCGCGCCGTCCGTCAGCTCGAAGTGAAAGTTAAATCGCTGGTGAGAGAGGACAGTAAGGGATGAGGGATGAGGGATGAAGGATCAAGGATGAGGGATGAAGGATGAAAAGAAAGCCAACCGCTTTTTTTCATCCTTCATCCTTCATCCCTCATCCTTTCAGCTATGTCACCGCTCCGCCGTCAATGATGACGATCTCGCCGTTCATGAAGCTGTTGCGGTCGGAGACCATGAAGGCGGCGAACTCGGCGAGCTCTTCGGGGCGACCCATGCGCCCTTTCGAGACCCAGAACTCGTGCATCTGTATGAGGCGGTCGGGGAGCGTGTGGGCGAGGTCTGTGTCGAAGATTCCGGCGGCGATGGCGTTGACGGAGACGCCGAAGTTCGCCGCCTCGCGCGAGAGGCATTTCGTGAAGCCGATCATCGCCGCTTTAGACGTGGCGTAGTGCACGGACGTGGGGAGCGCGCGGATCGCGCCGACCGAGGTGATGTTCAAGATCGCGCCCTTGCGCTGGCGGATCATCTGCTTGTAGATCGGCTTCGTGACGGCGAAGAGGCTGTTGACGTTCGTGTCGATCACGTCGTCCCAGGAGCGGTCGGTCGTCGTCGCGAAGTTGTCGGGCTTGTTGACGGCGGCGTTGTTGACGAGCACGTCCACGCCGCCCCACTCCTCGACGAGGTGGCGCACGAGCCGCTTCATCCCGACGCGATCCGTGACGGAGACTTTGTCGGCGTGCGCGCGCCGACCGTGCGCGCGAATCTTCTCGGCGACCGCCTCAGCCAGGTCGTCGCGCGCGTTGTAGCTGAACGCCACGTCCGCGCCCTCGCGCGCGAAGACCTCGCACATCGCCGCGCCCAAGCCCCGCGTGCCGCCCGAGATGAACGCGCGCTTCCCTTCCAGCAGAAGACTCAAAACCCTCGGTCTCCAAAAAAGCCCGCTCGTCAGAGCGACGGAGCGGGCGGGATGTCTCGATTGGCAGAATTAAAACTTGAAGAGGCATGGCGCGTCAACTTTCGACGCGCCGAAGTTTTTTGTAGGTGCTTATGCCGCTTGCTCGTCCTCGGCGGAGATCGCGTGCGCGGGCAAGAGCGCCGCGATCTCTTCGACGATGCGGCGCGTGGACTGCGGGATGGCGAGCCCGGCGGTCGCCGCGCGCATCTGCGCGTAGAGCTTCGCGTCGGTGGCGAGGCGGCGCACCGTCGGCACGATGTCGGAGGCGCGTTCGAGCAGTACGCCAGCGCCGCGGCGCGCGACGAGCGAGACCGTGCCGGACTCCTGCGGCATCGGCGGCGTCGTCGCGTCGGCGATGATCGGCAGACGGCAGGCGAGCGCCTCGAAGGTCGTCAAGCCGCCGAGCTTCGAGATCATCACGTTCGCCGCCTGCATCAGTTGCTCGACGTGCTCCGAGTAGCCGATGACTTTGACGGGGAACTTCGCGTGCGACGCGATCTCTTCCGCCTCGGCGCGCAGCTCGTCGTTGCGCCCTGCGAGGAAGATCGCCTGCACGTCGAGTTCACCGCGCACCAGCTCGCGGAAGATTTCGGGGATGTTGCCGCCGCCGACCCAGCCCGCGTTGACGAAGACCGTAAACTTTTCCGCGTCGAGTCCGAGCGCGGTGCGCGCCGCCTGCGCCGTGCGCTCGTCGGGCAGATCGAACTTCGGGTGGACGGGCATCCCCGAAACCTTGATCCTGTCCGCCGCCACGCCGTAGTCAATCAACTGCTGTCGCGCCTCTTCGCTCGCGACGAGGTAGAGGCGCACGTCGTCGCACGCCCAGCCCTTCCAGAAGCCGTAGCACGGATCGGTCACGACCGTGACGAGCGGGATTTGATCGGCGAGGTGTAGCTCTCTGAGGACGCGCGCGAAGATGTGCTGCGTGAGCGGGTGGACGGAGACGACGACGTGCGGGCACCACTTCTCGAAAATCTCTTTGCAGAAGCCGATGCAGCGGCGTTGGAAGAACTCGCGCGTCTCGGGGCGCAGGCGGTTGACAGCCCAGTAGAGGTACTTCATCCAGTGCTGCTTGTTCTGCAACACCCAGTTGTAGAGGCGGACGAGCTTGTCCGTGATCGCGTGCGACTCTTCGACCGCCCTCACGACGCGCACGGCGTAGGAATCGCTCTCCCAAAACTTCTGCACGCCCGCGACGATAGCCGCCGCCGCCGAGCGGTGCCCGCCGCCCGTGTCGGACGAGATGATCAGAATTTTGGGGACGCGCGCTTGGGACATTCTGAAGTGAAACTAACAGTTGTAGTAACGAATCGGATTCCCGTAGAAGCGATCTGGCAGACGCTTGCCGATGTACTTCTCTCGGATATTGTTCGGCGCTACGCTTCCTCTAAACCCCCACCGACCATCATCTCCGTTAGGGCGACCGAACACCTTAACCAATTCCTCTGAGTAAGACGGCATCCAGTCATATATCTCATATATTTCTTGGATTACGCCTTGATAAACGGCGAAAGCATAACGCGCCTTCTCGGCACGAGACGGACTGATTTTCCATGTTCCCCTCGTGCTGTTGTATAGGTCTTTCGTACTCAGTCCATCTCTGTAAGTTCGATTAATGCTGATGGCGACGACCGGCTCGTCAATAGATGCGACGTATTGACTCATAACCGCTTGATCTGGATCAGGTGCTTCGGGTTGAACGGCAGGCTCGGGTAGTAGCTGTTCGACTCGTGCGTGCAGAAGCAGCCGTCCGCAGCCTTCTTGCGCCGCGCAGCCATCGCGGGCGAGAGCCAGAGCTTCTGGAAGTCCCAGTCGTAGTCACGCAGGTTCCCGACCGCTTCCAAGTTCTCGCAAGAGGAGACCGTGCCCTCGTCGTAGATGACCGCCCCCGCCGTGCCCGCGTAGCAGGTCATCTGCGCCTGCTGCGTCTCCTGCGTCTTGGCGATCAGCCCGTGCATGTAGATGTCTATCGCCGCCTTGAAGAATCCGGCGTCGCCGCCGTAGTTGTTCTTGATCGCCGCGTGGCGCGAGTCTGCGTCGATCATCTGCGCGAGCCGCGCGTAGCGCGCGTGATCAATGTCCAACTCCTTCGGGTCGGCTGAGGGCGGGCGGATGTAGTTGAAGTTGACCTTGTCGGGACGCAAGTCATACTTCAGAAAATCGTACCACTCGAAGATCGTGTCCTGATTCGTGTTCATGAAGCAGGTGCAGGTCTGTACGTCCAGGCGCGGGTATTCGCGCTTGATCTGGATCAGGTGCTTCGGGTTGAACGGCAGGCTCGGGTAGTAGCTGTTCGACTCGTGCGTGCAGAAGCAGCCGTCCGCAGCCTTCTTGCGCCGCGCAGCCATCGCGGGCGAGAGC
>JAIVGV010000313.1 GCA_020201365.1 Acidobacteriota bacterium | reverse complement strand
GTACAACCTGTACCGCTACAAGAAGTACACGGACGTGCGGCTCGTCTTCTGCCCCGAGTTCCAGGCGGCGTTCTTCGGCGGCGACCCCGACAACTTCGAGTTCCCGCGCTTCAACATAGACATGGCGCTCGTCCGCGTTTACGAAAACGATCAGCCCGTCCACCCCGAGAGCTACTTGAAGTGGTCAACGAAGGGCACGAAGGAGGGCGATCTCGTCTTCGTGACGGGTCATCCGGGTTCGACCGCGCGCCTCAACACGGTCGCGCACCTCGAAGAGCTGCGCGACGCCGCCATCCCGCTCATCATCCGCTGGCTCGAACGCCGCGAGGCGGTCTTGAAGAAGTACATGGCGCAGGGCGAGGAGCAGACGCGCCGCGCGCAGAACGAGCTGAACAGCGTGCAGAACTCCCTGAAGGTCTATCGCGGTCAGCTCAAAGGTCTGCAGGACGCGAAACTGATCAACGACAAGAAGGCTTCGGAGACGCGACTCGTCAGCGCGGTCAAGTCCGACCCGCAGAAGCAGCAGCTCTACGGCGGCGCGTGGGAGGCAATCGCCGCCGACCGCCGCGCCTTCGCCGCCTTCGAGCGCGACCGCCGCTTCCTCGACTTGGGCGCGGGCTTCAACACCGTCTATTTCCCGCTCGCGCGCACCATCGTCCGCCTCGCCTACGAGCGCGAGAAGCCCGACGCCGAGCGCCTCCCCGAGTTCAACGAGACGCGCCTGCGCGGCGTCGAGAACACGCTCTACGCCGACACGCCCATCTACGACGACTTCGAGAAGATGAAGCTCGCCGACTCGCTCGACTTCATGCGCGAGGTTTACGGCGCGGACAGCGAACTCGTGAAGCGCGTGCTCGCGGGCAAGTCGCCGGAGGCGCGCGCGGCGGAGTTGATTGACGGGACGAAGCTCAAGGACGTGAACTACCGCAAGCAGCTCGTCGCGGGCGGTCGCCAGGCTGTTGACGCCTCGGACGATCCGATGATCAAGCTCGCGCTCTCGATTGACCGGGACGCGCGCGCCGTCCGCCGCCGCTACGAGAACGAGGTCGTCGGCGTCGAGCGCAACGCCTACGCCAAGATCGCGCAGGCGGTCTTCGCCACGGAGGGCAACAAGGTTTACCCGGACGCCACGTTCACGCTGCGCCTCTCCTACGGCGTCGTGAAGGGCTACAAGGAGGACGACGGGCGCAGCGTCCCGCCCTACACCACGCTCGGCGGTCTCTACGAGCGCGCCGCGCAGCACGGCTCCAAGTTCCCGTACAACCTGCCGCCGCGCTGGACGGAGAAGAAGTCCGCGCTCGATCTCAAGACGCCCTTCAACTTCGTCTCGACCAACGACATCATCGGCGGCAACTCCGGCTCGCCCGTGATTAACAAGGACGGCGAGCTCGTCGGCCTGATCTTCGACGGCAACCGACAGTCCATCGTCGGCAACTTCTACTACGACGAGTCAATCAACCGCGCCATCTCGGTGGACGTGCGCGCGATGCTCGAAGTCCTGCGCAAGGTCTTCAACGCGGACAACGTCGCGGCGGAGCTGACGGGGCAGGCGGGCGCGAAGACCGCGAGCCGTTAAAAGAGAGACAGAGTTAAAAGAGCGAGGCGGCTGGGCGAAGATCGCCCAGCCGCCTCCACATTTGTAGGGCAGGGACAAGCCCTGCCCCTACGGTTATTCGGTTAAGTTGCGCTCAAGGCTCATCCCTCGGATCGCCGCGTCGAGCTGCGCTTGGAGGCGCGCGCGCTCCTCGGAGACGGTCTGCTTCTCCTTCGTCAGTTGCTCGATGCGCGTCTCTTGGCTGTCTGCCTTGGCGATGTAGCGCTCGATGAGCTGTTTGGCCTCGGCGGTCTTGGTCAGCGCCTCGATGTTCTCGCGCAGCCGCTTCTGATCTTCGCCGATCTCCTCGATCTCCTTGTCAATCGCCTCCGCGCGAACGTCGAGCGCGGCGATCTGCGACTTGAGATCGATGAGCTTCGCGAGCGCGTCGCGCGTCGCGTCGTCCACGTAGCGGCGCGAGACGAAGAGATCGAGCTGCGGGCGCGTGAAGTCCGAGAGCGCGTAAGTGTCCATCAGCGCGCGGCGCTCGACGACGGGGAGTTCCGCGTGGTCGTGCGCCTTCAGCTCGACGCGGAAGCGGTAGTAGCGCGCGCTCCTGCCTTCGGGCTTCGGCGTCTCTCGCTCGTCCAAGTCCCAGCCCTGGCGGACGGGGTGCTCGACGTACACGACGCGCGGCTTGTCCGTCTGGTTCGTGAGCGTATAGACCTTCTTCTCCTCCTGGTAGTAGTGGACCTGGAAGACGCCGCCGCGTATGCGCGCGATGAAGGCGGGCGCTTTCGCTTCGACCTGCCGGACGCCCGCGAGCGTGCCGAGATCGAGCGCGAAGGAGACGAGCCGCTGCTCTTCGGGCTTGAGGCGCTCCATCAGCGCCTCGCCCGCGTAGGCGTCGCCGTCAATCACGGTGAGCGCGCCGTCTTCGAGCGTCAGCCCGGAAGTGTTTTTGAGGAGCATCCCGCTCAAGGGTCGGTCGCGCCGCGCCGCCTCGTTGTAGATCGAGACGCGCGTCCCCTCCATGCGCGTCTGCACGATGGGGATCAGGGCGGAGCGGTCGCGCGGGACGGTGACGGGGTGCGCGATGTGGTACTCGAAGAGATCGCCGACCTCCGCGCCGTCCGCCGCGGCGACGACCGAGTCGTCGCGCGTGATCGCGTCGCTGAAGGTCGTCTCGCGCGGGGCGAGCGCGCCGGGCGAGAGCAGCGAGAGGTTGCTGACGTTGTTCGCGGGCAGATCGAGTACCTGCCGCGCCTCGAAGGTGCGACCGTTCGCGGGCAGACTCTTCTTCGCCATCTCGTCCCTGTTCACGCCGTCAACGACCGGACTGTTCGCGCCGCGCACGCCGTTGACCGTGACCGTCTCCGCGACGCCGCCGACGCCCATGCCGACACCGCTGCCCGTGCCTTCCTCTTCGGACGGATCGTGCACCTGCGGGGTGAGCTGCAAGTCCGCCGGGCGCGGGATGACCGGGCGGTAGCGGTAGAACGGCTGCTGGATCGGCTGGATGAAAGAGATCGGCGTGCCGGAAATCAGCGACAGCTCGACGTTCGTCCAGTCCTCGTCGCTCACGTTGTCAACAATCGCCCAGCCCTGAAAGAACGGCTTGCCCGTCGAGTCGAGCACGACGCGGTAGGTCGTCTTCCAGATCGGCGCGGCGACGGTGTAGCTGACGAGCATCTCGCGAGAGCCCGCGCCGTCGGACGTGACGACGATGGTTTTGGCGTCGCGGCGGCGAGCCGAGGCGGTGGCGTTGGCGAACTCCGTGATGTCGCGGCGCGAGCCTTCGTCGGCGAGGCGCACCGAGCGCACGTCGGCGAGGTCGAAGCTCATCAGCTCGCCCGTCTCGGTCGTGAGGACGAGCGCGTGCGTCTCGACGGGCGGCTTGTCCGAGTCCGCCTGCGCGTTCCGACGCTCGACCGTGAGGATCGAGCCCGTCGCGGTGCGGTTCTGCTTCGTCGTGACGACGACGCGCGCGCCTTGAAGTTGTTCGAGGATCGCGGCGAGCCCGCCGCCCTCGGTCTGCGCGCCGACGGAGAAGGGGATGTCCGCCATGCGCGCGGAAGGCGGCGCGCTGGAGTTGTAGCTGACCGCGCCGATGCGGCCGTCGCCGAGATCGAGGACGACCATTGATTTTAAAACGTCGTCCACCTGCGACTGCTTGAACGAGAGCGCGATCTCGGCGTGCCCCGACACGAGCCCGCGCCGCTCGACGTAGGCGACGCCGTTGCTGTAGAGGATCACGCGGCGGATGGGAAGCGTCTGCGCCGAACGCGCGGCAGGCGACGCGCCCTCGTCCGGCGTGTGCGCGAGCGACGCGGCGTGCGGCTTCGCGGTTGTCGCGCGTCGCGCGGTCTGCGCGGGCGGCTCGGCGGCGCGGCGCGCGTGCGCGGTCTGCGCGGTCGCGAATTGTGCGTTGAGGCTGACGGCGATTGAGAGTGCGGCGGCGAGAGTTCTGAGTTTCATCGGTGGCTCCTTCGGGCGGACGAGTCCTTAAGTCCGCCAAACTGCTCGGACGAATTGTTGGGACTGTGACGAACCCCTTTCGAGTGGGCGGGAGACTGCGTGCCCGTCGGGTAGAACGCGCGTGCTGCCTACTTGATGCACGCTTCGTGAGATCGGGTTGACCGAGGCGGCGCACGCGGGCATCAATTTAATCACGGAAGCGACCGCGCCGCGCGGCGGTTTCGAGTGCGACTATGTTAGTTTAGTAGCACGCCCCCTAAACGTGCGCTTCGGCTTCGCGGGCTTTGCGCCTTTGCGTGAGGAAGTTCTCTCGCAAGGGCGCGAAGGCGCTAAGAGGAATTGACGCCGTGAGACGAGTCGCTTTCATTTTCCTAGCGCTGTTCGTGTGCGCGTCGGGCTGCCGTCGCGCGTCCCAGCGCGCGACGGAAGTGCCCGCGCCCGCGTCGCTGCCGACGCCGCAGATCGATCCGTGGAAGCAGGCGGCGCTCAAGGTCGAAGAGGACAGGGGCGAGCCGGTGGGTCGGCAGGCGAAGGTGGACGTTCCCGAAGAGCTGAAGCAGTACAAGGAGCGCCGCCGCTTCCTCTCGATTCAGGTCGCGGAGTGGCGCGAGCAGAAGATCGACACGCCGCACGACTTCGCCGCGCTCGTCGAACTGATCAAGCGCGGGGAGTTAACGGAAGTGCCCGCGCTCGGCGACGACTACATCCTCTACGGCGTCGGCTTGACCGCGACCGACGAGCCGATGACGCACTACGACAAGGCGTCGGGCAAGAGCGTCACGCTCTACGCGACCGATCAAGATTTCGAGCAGGAGTACGCGCAGCTCAAGGACACGCTCTCGCAGCGCGGCGACGAGATCAAGGCGCTCGCGAAGGAGCTCGCCGCGCTCCCGAAGAAGGAGCGCGACCAGCGGAAGACCTTGAACGACGAGATCACGGAGAAGAAGCGCGACGCCGAAGCCACGAAGAACCGGCTCGACCTGCTCGACTCCTTCTACCGCAACGCCGACCGCCGTCGGCTTCTCGCGGACGAGTACGAAACGCTCGCCTCGTTCGCGCACGACTTCGGCGGGAAGTCTTACGATCTGCAAGACCCGGCCGCGCGCCGCGAGTTCAAGGCGCGGCTCTTAAGCTTCGTCCGCCCGCCCGCGCTCGCGGTGATCAAGGAGATCGCGCACACTTACAACGAGAAGTTCAGCCGCCACCTCCCCGTCACGTCGCTCGTCCGCACCGACGAGTACCAGCGGCAACTGAACACGGTCAACCCGAACGCGACGCTCATCGAGACCGCGCCGCACACGACCGGCTTAGCCTTCGACATCTACTACCACTTCATGACGAAGGCGGAGCAGGAGTTCGTCATGACGGACATCGCGCGGCTCGAAGACGCGGGGCGCGTCGAAGCCCTGCGCGAGCTGCGCGATCACTTCCACGTCTTCGCCTTCGCCGAGGGGCACCCGCCCGACGCCAAACTCGTCGAGCAGCAGATCAAGCAGGGCGAGGGGCGCAACGGCGGCGGCGGCGGCGACAACGGCAACGACAACTCGAAGGGGAAGAAGCGCGAGGAGCGCGCCGCGAAGTCGTCGCCGGGCAAGACGAAGGCGGCGCGCGGAGGAAAGCCGGGGCGCGCGACGAAGGCTAATCGCGCAGCGAAGGTGAAGCAGCCGACGCGAGCCAAACGGCGAAAGTAAGTTAACGACCGTAGGGGCAGGGCTCGTCCCTGCCCGCAGCGAGCTTTAGCTCGCTAGAGAAGAAGCGCGATCATTCGACGATGAATGATCGCGCTTCTTCGTTATCGCCCTCGCGGGCGATGCGGGCAGAGGACTTGTCCCTGCCCCTACCAACGCGAACGCGGGTTTTCGTTCCCGTCAATCTCTCAGTAGTTTATCGGCTTGCTCGCAGCGGTGGCGGGCTTGCCGCCCGTGTCGCCCCCGCGGAGGAGCAGCTTTTCGTTGATGAAGAAGGAGCGGCGACCCTTCTTCGGGTAGGCGGTCGGCGTCGCGGTGGCTTCGTAGCCGTCGGCGGTGAGGCTGAGCTTGATCTCGTAGTCGGGCGACTTGAAGGGCGACTCCGTGCGGTCGCCTTCGCGCTGGTTCTTCAGCTCGGCTTCGAGCTCGTTGAGCGTAGCGAACCGGCCGTACTTCTCCTTGTACTCCTGCTCCCTGCCGAAGATGTTGTAGAGCGCCGAGCGCGCGCGCGCCTCGTTCACGCGCTGCTCGGCGGTCTTCTCCGCGACGACGAAGCTGGCGGAGGCGAGCGCGAGCAAATTTTTAGGCACGTGCAGCTCGTGCATCAGCCCGTCGCCCTCTTTCGTGACGGCGTGCGTCACCGCGCCGGGGTTCTCGTCGAGGCGCGCGATGAAGTTGCGCAGCTCCGGGTCTTCGATGTCGTCGAGCGAGCGGCGGGCGTCCGAGAACATCCCTTTGAGGAGCGCGTTGGAGACGTAAATCTGCCCGAGCGCGAGGCGCGGCTGCCACGCGGTCGCGCGGCGGAACTCGTCGCTGTTGGCGAGCGTCTGCCGACGGTTGTAGGCGTCGGCGACCCAGCGCATCGTCGGCGGATCGCTGATGACGAGGAAGCGATCAATGAACGCCGCCGAGCCGTTCGTGAAGTTGATCAGCTCCACGTCGCCGCGCTTCTCGATCAACTGCTGCTCGCCGACGCCCTGGATGCCGACCGCCGCGAGCGCGCGGGGCAGCAACTCCCGAACCGCCTTCTTGTCGTTCAGCGAGATGACGAAGACCGGGCTCGTCTGGAGTGGCGGGGGCTCAGCCGCGCGCGAGTCGTCCCTCTGCTCTCCCGCTTCCGCCGGCGCGACCACGTCGCCGCGCCGCACGCCGAGGTAGCCCGCGGGCAGGCAGACGGCGATCTCGTTGCCGAGCGAGCCGAGCAAGTCTTCCCTGATGCGAAACTTGTTCTCGCGCTCGAACGCCGAGACCTGCGACTCGAACAAGCCCTGCTTGTCCTGCTCGCCCGAAGCCTGCGCCGCCATGTCGAAGATTTTGAAGACGGACGCGACGTAGTCGTACATCTGCGGCAGGTCGAGCGACGCGCTCGCGTAGATGTCGGCGTCCGCCGGGAGCACGGAGGCGGCTTCGGGGGCGAGCGGCGGACCCGAAAGCATGACGGGGACGAAGGGGACGGGGCGCAGCGGGCGATCCGGCGAATCCGAGACGAAGAGCGCTCGCGCCACCAGCTCGTCGTTCTCCAGAGACAAGCCGACGCCGATTGACTCCGCCCAGGTGCCGCCCGTCGGTCCCGCGCCGAAGACGATCCTGTCCATCTGCTGGTTGAACTCGCGCCGCCGCTGCGCCTTGCGCTGCTGCTCGGCGTACTCCGGCGACGCCCTGCGCTTCGCCTCTTCCTCTTCCTCCGCTTTAGCAGCTTTGGCTGCTTCCTCCCTCCCGTTCGCCAAGTCGGCTTCGATCTGCGCTCTCTCTTGGGGAGGCACTCCATGGAGCGGATCGAGATCAGGCTCGTCCGGGCTTTGCTTATCGCCTGCCGCATTGTTGGAGTTGCCGCCCGCGTTCGTGTTCGACTCGGCGACGTTCGTATTGGCGACGGTAACGTTCGCGTTCATGAGGGCTGCCGAGCGCCGCGCGGCGTTCGAGTTCGCGTTCGCCGCGCTCTGCTCTTCGCGCGCCATCTCCTCCTCGGCGAGCTTCTGCTGCCGCTCGATCTCTTCCTGCTGCCGTCGCACGGAGCGGCTCATGAGCGTGGTATTGAAGTAGAGGAACAGCGTGTCGCGCGAGAGCTGCGCGCGCGCCGCCTGGAAGCCGCGCGAGTTGAGCAGGAGGCGCGCGTCGTCCGCCGCCGCGCCGCCGCGAAGTTTTTTGAAAGTGAACTGCCGGTCGGCGAACGCGAGCAGCGCGCCCGAACGCCTGATGAAGATCGGCGCGGCGGCTTCGCCGGACGACTTCGACGCTTCGGCAACGCCCTCGCCCGCACGCGCGTTCTGCGCCGCCGGCGACTGCGCGCGCCGACGAGCCCCGCGCGCGCCGACCGTTCCCGTAGTGACGGGAGACGCGCCGAGAGTCGCGCTCGTCCGCGCCGCGCCCGCGCGCGTGTCGGGCGGCATCTGCGCTTCGGTCGTCATCGCGGCGATTTCGGGGTGCGCCGCGTAGTAGTCGGCGAGGAACTTGCGCATCTGCGGCTCAAGCTTCTGCGCGTCCTCGGGCGAAGACATCTCGACCGCCGCGACCACTTCGGGCAGCTCGTCCTCGGCGGGCATCGCGGCGAAGGCGAGGCGCGCGTTCGCTAACGGCTCGGCGTGCGCGCGCAGGAAGTCGAGCAGGTCGGTCGCCTGCGAAGGGATCATGCCCGGCAGGTGCAGAGGCTCGAGCATCTGCTTGATCTCTTCCGACGAGACGAACTGCCCGACGTCGCGCATCTCGCCGTACACGGCGTAAGAGTCCGCCGCGAACATCGTGTCGAGCGTGACGGCGGCAGTCGTCTCCTGCTGCGCGGCGTTGTTCTGCCGGGTCGTCGTCGGAGTGCGCGGCTGCTGCGCGAGGACGACCGCGAAGGCGAGCGCGCACGTGAGGCACGACGCGACGACGCGGCGACTGCTGCGGGGGTACTTCATCGTTTGTTCCTTACGCGCGCGCCGCGCGCTCCCTCGCGGGCACGTCGGGGAGACGCTTCGAGGATTCGGGCTGTTAACTGCTCGCGCGCGCGAGGACGCGCCCCGCGCTCACCAGTCGAGCGGCTGGCCGTCGCGGAAGAAGCCGCCGGTCGGTCCGTCGTCCGGCAGAGTCGCCGCCCAGACGACGCTCGCCGCGCCCTCGGCGATTGTGCGCGGCGCGTCGCGTCCGCCCATCTCCGTCGCCACCCAGCCGGGGCAGACCGAGTTGACGACGACGCGCGCGGAACGCAGCTCGTCGGCCAGCTTGCGCGTGAGCACGTTGAGCGCCGCCTTCGAGACGCTGTAGGCGGGCGTGCCGCCGCCCATCGAGGCGAGCGAGCCGCTCTCGCTCGAGACGTTCACGATCCGCGCGTGCCCGCTTTTTTTGAGCAGCGGGATGAAGGCGATGCAGACGCGCCACGCGCCGAGCGTGTTCGTCTCGAACGCCTCGCGCGCGGTCTCAAGGTCGGCGTTCTCCGCGCGCTGCCAATCGTCGTAGAGCGCGCCCGCGTTGTTGACGAGCACGTCGAGTCTGCCGAAACGCCCGGCGACGAAATCGCGCGCCGCGTCAACGCTCGACTGGTCGGTCACGTCCAGCGCGACGGGCGTGACGCTCAGCCCTTCTTGTCGCAGCGCGGCGGACGCGCGCTCGCCCTTCTCCGCGTCGCGCGCGCCCAACACCACGTCGAAGCCGAGCCGCGCGAGCTGGCGCACGACGCCCAGCCCGATCCCACGGTTCGCGCCCGTGACCAAAGCGACCCTGCCCGCGAAACTCTCAGCCATCCACTCACGCCCCTGTCCGTCGTGCCCGCTTCGCCGAGACGAGTAAACGCGCCGCGGCTCGCCGCCGTCAAGCCTTCTCAAGCCCCGCGTACTTCTCGATCAGCTTCTTCTGACCGAAGCCCGGAAAACTCACCGTGAGCTTCGCCGCGTCGCCCGCGCCCTCGCGCCGCAGGACGAGCCCGCGACCGTACTTCGGGTGGCGCACGTGCGTGCCCGGCGCGAAGCCGCTCGTTGAAGACGACGACTCGGAAGCGCCCGCGCGCTGCGCGTCGGCGCGACGTTTGATCGCGGGCTGGGCAGGCGGCGGCGCCGGTCGCGCGTCCGTCGCGCGCGGCGTGTGCTGGCTGATCTGCTGACCGCGCTGGCGGAAGAACTCGGCGATTGAGTCAACGCTGTCGTAGGTCTTGCCCGCGTAAGCCCGACGCTCCTCGCGCGGCTCGCCCCGCAGGGCGCGCGCCGTCGCCACCGCGTCCATCCGCGTTGAGCCCCGCGCGAAAGAGAGCCACGAAGCGCCGCGCGACAAGTCTTCCAACAGCTCCAGCGGCATCTCGTTCAGAAACTGCGAAGGCTCCGACGCCAGCTCCTCGCCGTAGACGCGCCGCCTCATCGCGTGCGTCACGTACAAGGATTTTTCCGCGCGCGTGATGGCGACGTAGCAGAGCCGCCGCTCCTCTTCGAGCTCCGCCGGGTCTGCCGCCGAGCGCGAGTGTGGGAACAGGCCGTCTTCGAGACCGACGATGAAGACGACGGGAAACTCCAAGCCCTTCGCCGCGTGCATCGTCATCAGCGTGACGGGCGCGTCGCGCTCGTAGTCGTCCGCGTCGGAGACGAGCGCGGCGGAGTCTATGAAGTCGCGCAAGCCCCCGCCTTCCTCCTCGTCGTAGTCGACGGCGGCGTTGACCAGCTCCTGCAAGTTCTCCAGACGCCCCTCCGCCTCTTCCGAGTTCTCCGACTTCAAGACTTCCGCGTAGCCCGAATCGAGGATCGCCGCCTTGACGACTTCCGAAGCCGTCTCCCGCTGCGCGACCGACACGAGGTCTGTGATGATCTTCTGAAAGTTCTTGAGCGCGTTCGTCGCGCGCGGGTTAAAGCCCGTCGTCTCCTGTTTCGGGTCGGCGATGATCGAGATCGTCTCCCAGAGCGAGACGCCGAAGTCCTTGGCGCGCCGCTCAAGCTCGTCGAGCGTCTGCTTGCCCAACCCGCGCGGCGGCGTGTTGATGACGCGCATCATCGCCACGGAGTCGTGCGGGTTTAAGGCGAGCTTCAGATACCCGATGATGTCGCGCACCTCGGCGCGCTCGTAGAAAGAGAAGCC
>JAIVGV010000312.1 GCA_020201365.1 Acidobacteriota bacterium | reverse complement strand
CGCTTGAACGCAGCAGCGGCAGGTGGCGCGCGATCACTTCAGCCGCCAGCGCGCCGCTCTCAAGTGCCATCAGCATCCCGCTGCCCGTGAACGGGTCTATGAACGACGCGGCGTCGCCCACGGCGAGCAAGCCCGGCGCGGGCGCGACCGAGAACTTGCCGAACCCTTCGAGCGCGACGGCGAGCCACGGCGTCGCGGCGCGCGCGCTTTTCAGGGTCTCCGCCGCGCGCCGGTTCGTCATGACGATCTCGCGCATCACGCGCTCGGCGTCGCTCCCGCGCGCGCGCACGTCGCGCGCCGCGACGATGAAGCACAGGTTCGCGCGTCCCCGCTCGACGCCGCTCAAGCCGCCGTACCCGCCGCGATAAAAATAGATTTCGCACGCGCCATCCGCCACGCGCGCGCCTTCCAAATGCGCCTTGAACGCGACCAACCCGCGCCGTCCGCTCCTGCCCCCGACGCGGCGCGCGAGGAAACGCTCACGCCCCGTCGCGTCAACCGTCAGCGGCGCGCGCAAGGTCAGCTCGCCGCCGCGCGCCTGCGCGCGCACGCCGCCGACGCGCGCGCCCCGCGTCAGCACGCCCGCCGCGTGCGCCTCCTCGTACACGGTCGCGCCGACCTCGCGCGCGCGCGCCAGCAGCCGCGCGTCCATCTCGGCGCGGCTCAAGCCGAGCGCGCACGTCTCTCCCGCCCCGCGCGCGAACCACTCGGACGGCACGGCGACCGCGCGACCGCCCACGGCGTAGAAGACGGTCTCGCGCAAGCCGACGCCGCCCGCCCCGCGCATCGCGTCCAACACGCCGAGCCGCGCGAACTCCGCGAGGCACTCCGGCGAGATGAACTCGCCGCACAGCTTCTCGCGCGGGAACCTCTTCTGCTCAACGACCGCGACGCGCGCGCCCGACTGCGCCAACCTGATCGCCACGCTCGCGCCCGCGGGTCCTCCGCCGACGACGATCACGTCGTAATCATTTTCGTTTTTAGCCACAGAGGTCACAGAGATCACAGAGAAATTCTTTTGATTCCGTCAATGAGCCGCGAGACTCCGAAGTTGATGAGCAGACCGCGCCTGAGTCCTGTGGCTTTTAGGTACGATAAGACTTGTGCTGTCGCCACGTGGGGGAGGTTGGAAATTGATTTGAGTTCCACGACAACCTCGCGCTCAACCAACAAATCAATCCTCTGCCCTTTGATGACGTGACCTTTGTACCTCACATCGACTTCGACTTGTCGCTGAAAGGAGAGCTGACAAAGATTCAGCTCAACGCAGAGAGCCTCCTCATAGACAGACTCCAAAAGACCTGAATCCAGCGTGCGATGGACTTCTATGGCGGCGCCGATGATTCTTTCCGTGAGGGGATCAGACATGGCTGCGGCTCCTGTCAGGGAGGTTACGGTTAAATTCACGATTCAACTATCCGTCATTCTATTCCTCTGTGATCTCTGTGCCCTCTGTGGCTAATATTTTTCGCCGACGCCAGTCAACACTACACGGAACGGAAACCTGCGCCTCACCACAATCTCTTTGAGCCCCGCGCGTTCGGCGAGCGCGCGCAGCTCGCCGGGGCGAAAGCTCCGTCGGATGGAGAGCGCGCCGTCCTCGCGTATGAGCCGGTTGTGCAGGAAGAGTTTGCCGACCGTCGTGTAAAGAAAGTAAGCGAGCGCGTGGCGGTGCAGATCGATCACGATGACGCGGCGGCGTGCGACGCGCGCCAGCTCGCGAAGGACGCGGACGACGCCGTCGTCCTTGAAATGGTGCGTGAAGAGCGAGCACGCGGCGTAGTCGAACGCGTCGTCCGCGAAGGGCAGGCGCGAGGCGTCTCCGCGCACGGAGGAGATTTCCGGAAAGCCGCGCGACTCTTCCGTGATCGAGCGCGCCGCGCGCGCGTCGAGTTCGAGCCCGGCGAGGCGCGCCGTCAGACTTCGCCTGCGCGCCTCTCCAGCCGCGACGCGCAGCAGCTCGCCCGATCCCGCGCCCACGTCGAGCAGGGAGAAACTCTGCAAGCCCGCGCGCTCGATCTCCGGGAACAAGGAACGCCTGAGCGCGCTCGCGTCGCCGAGCCACTCGTTGATGCGGCGCAGCTCGACGAGGCAGCCTTCGTACTCCGCGGGCGTGTAGTCGCCCTTGTCTAAGTGTTCGAGTTCGTAGCTGCGCGAAGACAAAAAGGATGAGGGGTGGAGGACGAAGGATGAAAAGGCGGAGCGTTGTTCTGTTCCTTCATCCTTCATCCCTCATCCTTTCGACGACGAGCGCGCTGTTCTTCGAGCCGAAGCCGATGCAGTTGCACAGCGCGACGCGCACCCGCGCCTCGCGCGCGCGGTTCGGCGTGTAGTCGAGATCGCAGTCGGGGTCGGGCTCGTCGAGGTTGATGGTGGGGGGGATGACGTCGGTGTTGATGGCGCACAGCGCGGCGGCGAGCCCCGCCGCGCCGGACGCGCCCTGCGGGTGTCCGACCTGCGACTTGGTGGCGGACATCGGGACGCGCCGCGCGTCGCGCTCGCCGAGCGCGAGCTTGACGGCGCGCGTCTCGATGCGGTCGTTGAGGAGGGTGGACGTGCCGTGGAGGTTCACGTAATCAACGTCGGCGCTCGTGCGTCCGGCGTCGGCGAGCGCGAGGCGCATGGCGCGCGCGGGCTCTTCGCCGTTCTCGTCGAGTCGGACGCGGTGGTAGGCGTCGCACGTCGCGCCGTAGCCGGTGATCTCGGCGTAGATGCGCGCGCCGCGCCGCCGCGCGCTCTCAAGCTCTTCGATGACGTAAACCCACGCGCCCTCGCCGAGCACCATCCCCGAACGGTTGCGCGAGAACGGACGAGAGGCGCGCGCCGGCTCGTCGTTCCACTCGTTCGTCAAGACCGTCATCAGGTTAAAGCCCGCGAGGATGCCGGGCGCGACGGGCGCGTCAACGCCCCCGGCGAGCATGCGCTCCTGGCGACCGAGCGCGACGTGCTGCGCGGCGTAGGCGATGGCGTCGGTCGAGGAGGTGCAGCCCGTCGAGACGATGTGCGAGAGCCCGCGCAGACCGAACGCCATCGAGAGTTCCGAGGAGAGCCCGCCGTGCGTCGAGGCGGGGATCGTATAGACGCTCGCGCGCGACTCCTCGCCCGTGAAGTAGTACCGGTACTGCTTCTCGGTGAACGCGAGTCCGCCGCCGCCCGTCCCCAACACGACGCCGAAGGCGCGCCGCTCTTCGAGCGAGAAGTCGGACGGCTGAAGCCGCGCGTCGTCGAGCGCCTCGCGCGCGGCGGCGAGCGCGAGCGGGACGGTGCGCGGGACGTGGCGTCGATCCTTCGCGTTGAGCTGCGCCTCCCAGTCGAAGCCGCGCACCTCCGCGGCGATCTTCACGGGCGCGTCCGACACGTCGAAGCTCTCGATGCGCCGCGTGCCGCTCGCGCCCTGCCGCAGCGCGGACCAGAACGCCTCGCGGCTGAGCCCGACGGGCGTGACGCACCCGAAGCCGGTGATGACGACGCGGCGCGGCTGCTGCAAACCTTTGAGCATGACCCTCGCGCTTCCTTTGAATGACTCGTGCGGGCGGAAACTGTGACGGGAAGACGCCGGAGAGCATAACACCAACGCGCGCCGTGAGGCTATTGCGACCGACGAAGATGGAAGGGGCTAGATCGCGCCCGCCTTCGAAAGTGCGGCACGGATGAAGGCGGCAACTTCGTCCAAGTACCTGTCCCCGCCTGTCCCGAAGACATTGTGATCGGCTCCGGCGACGATCATCAACCGCTTCGGCTCGTTCGCGGCGGCGTAGAGCCTGCGCGCGTTGTCGGTCGGCACGGTGTGATCCGGATCGCCGTGGACGATGAGCACGGGGCTATGGACGCTCGCCAGTTTGCGCGCCGACTCGAAGCGGTTCCTGCCGAGCGCGCGCAGCGGGCGCGGCAGCCACGGCAGCATCGTCGCAGCCATGTCGCTCGCCGAACTTAAGCCCGACTCGACGATGAGCGCGCCGCACTTTCTCCGCGAGGCTAAGTCCGCGACCGCGGTCGTGCCGAGCGACTGACCGTAAAGCACGATGCGGTCGGGCTGCGCGCCGCGCGCTCCGACCGCGAAGTCGTAAGCCGCGTCCGCGTCGGCGTAGAGATCGTTCTCGTCCCTCATCTCGCCCCCGCTGCGCCCGTAGCCGCGGTAGTCGAAGAGCAGCACGTCGAAGCCGCGACGCGCGAGCGCCTCGCCGAGCCAGCCGACGTGACCGAGGTTGCCGCCGTTGCCGTGGAAGAAAATGACTGTCGCGAGCGCGGGCTTCGTCTGAGAGTTGACGAACCAGCCGTGCAGCCGCACGTTGTCGCGCGTGACGAACCACACGTCCTCGCCGCCCGCCGGAACTTTCCAGGGCTGATTCGAGCTGTAAGGCTCCGGGCGGAACGTGACGGCGTACTCGAACCAGCGCAGCCCGTAGAAGCCGAGGCAGGCGGGCAGCGCGAGCGCCGACGCAAGAATCTTCTTCCAATGCCCGCGCCGACGCGGCTTGAAATCCAGGCCGCCGGGCGCGAGGGAGTTAGAAGCCATCACCCTCCGAGTACGACAAAACGCAAACGTGAGTTGCCCGACCGAGGCACAATCATAACTACGTCCGGCGCGCCGCGGGCAACTAGGGAAGGAGAAGCGGCGCTTCGCCGTCGTCTCGGCGAAGCGCCGCAGGTTCTCGCGGGTTGTGATCAGGCGCGGGCTCAGCGCGGCGCTACGAGCGGGTCGCCCGTGCGGTGCTCCGTGATCTGGTAGCGGAGGAAGGCGTGGACGGCGGCGAGGGCTTCCGCGTTGCCGGTCTTGATGAGGACGCGCGCGCCGCCGCTCGTCTCCTCGTAGCGGTAGCTGATCCCGGCTTTCAGCTTCCGCATGACGGCGACGCCCGGCGGCGCCTCGCCGTGGACGAGCGACGGCGTCTCGAAGTTTCCGGCGGCGAACGCCTGCGCGATGTGCGCGAGGTGCTCTCTGATCTGAGCGCGACTCGCCGCGTCTCTCGCGTCGTCGGCTTCGACTTGGATCGCGCCGCCGTCCGCGGCGAGTGTGAAGTGGTGCGTCGTCCCGGTCTGCGAGAAGCCCATCGCGCGGTCGCCGCGCGCGTTCATCTCCGCGTGGCGCGCGTCGCCACCCGCCTGCCTGTTGCCGCCCGTCACCGGGCAGCCTTCGCGCGACATCCCGTCGTGACTCATCGCGTCGTGCGACATGCCGTCGTGCGACATCGCATCGTGCGACGCGCCGCCTTGCCCGTCGGCTTTCCTCTGCGGCTGGCTCTGTTGCGGCTGAGACCGCGACTGATTGTGCGAATGAGTTCGGGTCTGCTTCTGCGCGGAGGCGGCGAGCGAGATCGAAAGCGCCGCGAGGGCGGTCAAAAAGTGGATCGCGAGTTTAGTATTCTTCATCTTCGCCCTTCTTTCTTCCCTTCCTGCGACGCCACACGGGGGCGGGCGCGCGCGCCTCGTTCAACTCAACGGAGACCGCGAGCGCGTCGAGCAGCCCGGCGCGCTCTCCCTCAGGCGTGCGCGCGAGTTTCGCGTCCCACTCTTTCACGACGACGCGCAGCTCGTCGCGCACGAGCAGCAGCTCGCGCAGTCGCGACTCCACGTCCGCGAGCTTCGCCCCTGCCAACGCGCGCACCTCGCGGCACGGCGCGCGACCGCCGCCACGCGCGCGAAGGATGCGCGCCAGCTCGTCGAGCGTGAAGCCGATTGAGAGCGCGCGGCGCACGAGCCGCACGCGTCCGAGCGCGTCCGCCGGATACTCCCGATACCCGTTGGCGGAACGTCGCGGCGCGGCGAGCACGCCCTTGCGCTCGTAGTGGTGCAAGGTGTCCACGCTCACGCCCGCGGCGCGCGCCAACTCGCCCGCGCGCATGAACGCCTTTTTCGCCGGGGCGACCATCACGCGCGGATTATAAAGTGCCGAACCGGTTCGGGAGTCAAGCGCTAGTTTTATCGTGTCGCCGCCTTCGGCAGGCTCAGCAGGTTGGCGAAGAGGCGGTACGCGCCGGGCACTCCGGCGGGGAGCTGGCGGAAGAAGGCGTAGGAGCAATAGACGTATGTGCCGCGACCGAGGCGGGCGAAGACCATGCCGCCGGAGTTGTCGGGCTCGCCCGCGTCGTGGGATTCGAGGAGCGGCGTGTAGCGCGAATCCATCGTAACGAAGTTGTAGAGGTCGCGCTCCTGCACCCAGCCGCGGAAGTCTTCGGGCGTGATGCGGTTCGGGAAGTTGAAGACCGGATGCGCGGGTTGGAGAATCCGCACGGGCGCGCTCTCGTCAACGACGCGCGCGATGTCCGGCTGACCGTTCGCGCCGCGCGTCTCCATCGTCGCGGGGAAAGGCGGGAGGTTGCGCGCCGCGTAGTCCGGTCGCTGGTACTGTACGATCAAATTCCCGCCGCGCGCGACGTACTCGACGAGGCGCTTGTGGTTCGCCACGAAATCCGGGCGCGACTGCGAGGCGCGTATGCCGACGACGATGGTGTCGAAGCGCGAGAGATCGCCCGCCGCGAGATCGTCTTCATTCAGCATCGTCACCTTCAAGCCCGTACGCTCAATGGCGGCGGGCACTTCGTCGCCGCTGCCCATCACGTAGCCGACGCGGACGGGCGCGACTCGTAGATCGAAGACGCGCGCTACGGCGTCCGCCGCGACGTAGTAGCGGTGCGTCTGTATGTGCGGGTAGCTCACGGTGCGCGCGCCGGAGCCGAAGAAGCGCGCGCCGGCGGGGAGCGTTCGCGCTGGGAAGGTCGCGACGGCGCTCGCGCCGAGCTTGTACGCGCCGGGCGCAACATTCGCGGGCACGCGCACGCGCAGCTTGACGGTCGCGTGCTCGCCGCGCTCGTCGAAGCGGAACGGTGAACTCTTCTTCCAACGCCCCGCGCGCCGCCTGCACGCGTGGGACGACGACGAGCGCGGGTGTGAGCTGCACGTCAATTTCTGGGACGACGTTGACCTCGCGTCGGACTTCGCCGCGCACGTCGTCCAGATAGCGATACTCGACCGGCTGCTCTATTGTGATCCGCTCTCCGCCGATCTTTACGTCAACCTCGGCGACGAACGGAGGGCGCGCGAACGGAAGAGTCTGCGGATCGTTCTTGTCCCATTCGTACAAGTCGCCTTTGCGGTCGTGCTTGAGCCAGTAGGGTTGAGTAAATTCTGCCGTTTCGGGAATGCTGATCCGAAAGTATGACTCGCGCGTCGCACGCTCGCGACCGAACTGAGACGGCTCGTTAGTCTTCGGCGCTGGAATGATCGGCTCGATCTTACTGTTTTGCAGCCCTCGCAGCCGCATCATGTCCACTTGGGCAAGGCGTTCGTCTGGGACGTAAGCGCGTATCACGATGCCGAGCGAGTCGCCACGCCCGACCGTTTCCGAGTCCGCGAGAGCGTCAACCCGCACACCGAGAGCCAATCGCAACGCTTCCCCGAACTCGTGCTCTTTATCCTCCAACATGAAACCTGCCGCGTCGCGCGCCGCTTCGTCTTTAACTTGGTTTAAGTCGCGTAACGCTTGGCGTGTGTGGGCGAGACCGGCGGTGAGCGCGGCGAGGACTGTGCGCGGATCGTCGGCGACGAACCTTTCGAGCGCGGTCGCGGCGTCCGTCTGAATCTCTTGCAGATCGCGGTTGAGCGAGTCGTCTTTGAGCCCCGCGACGCGCGCGATGCCGCGGATCGAAGTGTCGAGCCCGTCGAAGATCGTCTGCTCGCGCGGGCTCGCCTGGAAAGGTGTCGGCACGCGTTCGACGAGGCGCGCGCCGGATGACTGCTCGCCTTTGAGTTGCAGTCCGCCCTCGCCCTGCGACTTGTGCTGGCTGCGCCCCTCCATCGCCAGCTCGTAGGCGGAGCGACCGAGCAGCGGATCGTAGTCGCCCGTTTCGATCTTCGCGACCTGCTGCGCGTTCGCGTCGTTCGCGTTCGCGCCTGAGTTGTTCGCGCGCGCGAGGTTCGGGTTGGCGGAGACGTAGAACTTGAGCGGCTGCCAGGGGCGCAAGCCTTCGGCGATCTGTTCGGGGAACTCGGCGGGGTCGCCCGCGGCGCGGAAGGCTTTAGGCGCGAGATAGCCCGCGTATTGGTGCTGCCCGTGACCGTCGGCGGGCGTGCCTTGCCAGCGGGAGACGATGACGAGGGGGCGGAAAAGTCGTATGACGCGCACCATGTCGGCGAGGACTTCGCGCTCGTCCCAGCGCTGCCGGGATTCGGCGAGCGTCTTGGTGAAGCCGAAATCATACGTGCGCGCGAAGAACTGCTCGCCTCCGTCAAGGCGGCGCGCTTGCAGCAGCTCTTCGGTGCGGATGACGCCGAGCGCGTCGAACAGCTCCGCGCCGATGCGGTTCTGCCCGCCCTCGCCGCGGTTCAAGCTGAGGTAGCCGACGCGCGCGCCCTGACCGCGCGCCAGTTCCGCGATCAGAGCAGAGTCTTCGTCGTCCGGGTGCGCGGCGACGTGCAGCACGCTGGCGGTCGTCTGCAAACGCCGGAGCGCGAGACCGAGACCGACCGCGCCCTCGTCGTAAGACGCGCGGACTTGGGCGCGCGTTTTGATCGTCGGCGGGAGGGTCGTGACGAGGAGCGAGAGTGCGAGGGCGAGTTTGAAGAATGAGAGGCTTCGGCGTGCTGAGCGGCGATGTGAGTAAGATTCAACGCGGAGGCGCAGAGGACTCGCGGAGGTGCGCGGAGGCTTGAGCGGCGTTCGAGTCTCTGCGTTTCTCTGCGTGATCTCTGCGTCTCTGCGGTGAGTCTCGATGTTCATAACATTCAACCCGCGATGAAATTTGATCGGAAGATCACTCTTCGGCACTCAACCCGGCAGTCGCCGTCCCGAACGGAAACTCGCGCCGCCTGTAGGCGCGCACGAAGTAGATGACGAGCCCGACGACGATCAAGACCGCCGCGTAGTTGATCTCCTTGCGGTAGTTCGGTCGCATGAAGAGCACGTAAGTAAAGCCGACGAGGGCGACGATTGCCGGGAGCGGGTAGAGCCACATCCGGAAGGGGCGCGGCAGATCGGGTCGCCGGATTCTTAGGACGATCACGCCGACGATCTGCGCGAGGAACTGCACGAGGATGCGTATGACGACGAGCGCCGCGATCACGTCAGCGAGCCGGAAGAAGCAGAAGACGGTGGCGATGCCGCCCATCACGAGCAGCGAGACGTGCGGGAAGCGGTGGCGCGGGTGGACGCGGGCGAAGGCGCGGAAGTAGTTGCCGTCGCGCGCGGCGGCGTAAGGCACGCGCGAGTAGCCCAGCAGCAGCGAGAAGACGGAGGCGAAGGCCGTCCACATGATGAGCGCGGTCGCGACGAGCGCGGCGCGGTGACCGTAGAGCCGCTCGACGAACGACGAGATGACGTAGCGCTGCGCTGGCGTGTTCGCCGTCCCCGCGAACTCGCGCCAGGGGATGACGCCGAGGATCGAGACGTTCATCACGAGGTAGATGACGGCGACGAAGAAGATCGAGAGCAGCACGGCGCGCGGGATCGTGCGCGCGGGGTCGCGCACCTCGCCGCCGAAGAAGCAGACGTTGTAGTAACCCCAGTAGTCGTAAACCGAGACGAGCAGCGCGAGACCGAGCCCGGTGAAAAATTCTTTGCGGAGCGCGAACGTGCCCGGCTGAAAGATCGAGAAGGCGTCGGGCGGGAAGTCGAACGCGGTCGCGTAATGGAAGTGCGTCACGCCGGCGAAGATGATCCAGAGTATGGTGAGCATCACGCCGACCCAGAGGAACTTCGAGAGCCGCTCGACGAGCGTGATGCGCCTGTAGAGCAGCACGACGGCGAGCGCGACCGTCCCGACGGCGACGAGCGCGACCGGCACGGCGTTGATCTCGACCGTGCCGAGCACAGGCACGACAGCTTTGCGCCCGACGCCGAGCGCGGGGAAGATGTAGGTCGCGTACTGCGCGAGCCCGATGCAGCCCGACGCGACGGAGAGCGGCGCGCTAAACGTCAACTGCCAGATGAAGAGGAACGACATCAGGCGACCGAGCTTGTTGCGCCCGTAAATCTCGGAGAGGTAGCGGTACGAGCCGCCCGTGCCGGGCAGCGCCGCGCCTAGCTCCGCCCACACGAGCCCGTCGCACAGCACGAGTACCGCGCCGACGATCCAGCCGAGCATCGCCTGCGGACCCGACATCGCGGCGACGATCAAAGGGATCGTGATGAACGGTCCGACGCCGATCATGTCGATCATGTTCAGCGCCGTCGCGCCCGCGACGCCGACGCCGCGGATCAACTTCTCGTCGCGCGCGTCCGCGATCTCTTCGGTCGTCGTTCTCTGTTCGTCAGTCGCCATCGGGCGCGCGGTTCACGGGCGAAAATTGACGGCGCGCCGCCCTCGCCGGGCGCGCAGGTAGGCGAGCGCGGCGAGCGCGGTCAGCGCGCCGAAGGCGTCGAGCACGCTGTCGCGGATCGTGCCCGTGCGCGCGGGGTTGAAAGACTGGTTGAACTCGTCGAGCAGCGAGACGCAGACGACGTAGGCGAGCGAGGCGGCGAACCAGTGGCGGCGCAAGAATTCTTTCGGCGAGGGCAGAAACGCGCGCGCGGCGAAGAGCGCGAGCGCGCCGTAGCCCGTGAAGTGACCGACCTTGCGGACGGCGAAGTGGACGAGACGCACGCGCTCTTCGCTCGTGTGCGGGAAGAGCCAGCGCACGACGGGCTCGACGATGAGCGAGGTGTGTGCCGCCCCCCCGACGCCCGTTGACAGGAGGAGGATGAGAGCCGTCCACGCGGCGAGCGGCGCGTAGCGCCACGCGCGCGAGCGCGGTCGGCGCGCGCCGGCGGTCGCGTTCATCTCCTGCGCGTCGCTTCGTGCTGTCATCCGGCGTCGGTGCCCCTCGGTTCGCGTCGAGTCTAGCATGAGGAAGGTTCACCGCGGAGGCGCGGAGTCAGCGCGGGGGTCACGCCGAGGCTAGAACGGCATTCGAGTCTCTGCGGTTCTCCGCGCGATCTCCGCGCCCCCGCGGTGAACTCTGGTTGACATGGCTTCAACTAAAAGAAAAAGGGAAGCCGTCTCGCTTCCCTTCCTCATTTTCATTTGTCGCCGCGTCGCTTCACGACTGTGCCGCCGCCGCGCCGGAGACGACCTCGATGATCTCTTTGGTGATGGCGGCTTGGCGGATGCGGTTCATGTTGAGCGTGAGCGCGCCGATGAGGTCGCCCGCGTTCTTCGACGCCGCGTCCATCGCCGTCATGCGCGCGCCCTGCTCGGAGGCGATGGATTCGAGGAGCGCGCGGAAGACCTGCGTCTCGATGAGGCGCGGTAGGAGTCGCCCGAAAATCTCGGCGGGCTCTTGCTCGTAGAGGTACTCGACGTGAGTCTCGGCTTGCGGCGACTGCTGCTCCGAATCCTCTTCCTCGCCGCGCGCGACCGGGAGAATCTGCTCGACGACGACGCGCTGCTGCAAGACGGTCTTGAACTCGTTGAAGATGATGAAGACCTTATCGAGCGCGTCGTCTTCGCGGAAGCGGCGCATGATGTCGTCCGCCAACTCGACGGCTTCGGCGTAGGAGACGCGCCCCTTGCCCGTGAGTCCGATGTACTCGCCGACGATCTCGACCGCGCGGCGTCGGAAGAAGTCGCGCCCCTTGCGACCGACGGCGAGCAGCTCGACCGACTTGTCGGCGTGCTCTTTCAAGAACGCCTGCGCGGCTTTGATCAGGTTGGCGTTGAACGCGCCCGCCAGACCTTTGTCGGCGGTGATGAGGACGAGCAGGTAGCGCGAGTCGCCGCGCGCGTCGAGCAGCGGGTGGTGGTAGTTCTCGTCGGTGTGTTCGGCGAGATCGGTCAGAACTTCCGTCATCTTCGCGGCGAACGGGCGCGCGTTCGTGACGCGCTCCTGCGCGCGGCGCAGGTTCACAGCCGAAAGCATCTTCATCGCCTTCGTGATCTGCTGCGTGTTCTTCACCGACTTGATGCGCCGGCGCAGGTCTAGGAGATTTGCCATGAGACAGTTATCGGTTTTGAGTTTTCAGTTTTCAGCCGATCCGGCTTCGAGCCCCAACCTTCCGGCTGGAAACTGAAAACCGGTAACTGAAAACTGTCTTCTCACACTGCCGCGGCGCTCGTCGCGGGCGACTGCGCGGCGGTGGTCGTCGCAGCCGCCGCTTGCGCGGGACGCGGCGAGACGGCGGTCGTCTCGCCCCACTGATCTTTGAAGTCGGAGAGCGCCTGCTTGAGATCGTTTTTGATCTCGTCGGTGAGCGTCTTCTTCTCGGCGATTGCGGCGAGCAAGCCGGGGTGCGAGTTCTCGACGAAGCGGAGGAGATCGGTCTCGAAGCGGCGCAGTTGATCGACCGCGATGTCGTCGGTGAAGCCGTTGGTCGCAGCCCAGATGATGAGCACCTGCTTTTCGACGTCCATCGGCGCGTACTGCGGCTGCTTCAGAATCTCTGTCAGACGCTGACCGCGCGCGAGCTGCGCCTGCGTCGCCTTGTCGAGATCGGAGCCGAACTGCGCGAAGGCGGCGAGTTCGCGGTACTGCGCGAGATCGAGCCTGAGCGTTCCCGCGACCTGCTTCATCGCCTTGATCTGCGCCGAGCCCCCGACGCGCGAGACGGAGTTGCCGACGTTGATCGCGGGGCGGATGCCCGCGTTGAAGAGGTCGGCTTCGAGGAAGATTTGACCGTCGGTGATCGAGATGACGTTCGTCGGGATGTACGCCGAGATGTCGCCCGCCTGCGTCTCGATGATCGGCAAGGAAGTGAGCGAGCCAGCGCCCTTCGCGTCTGACAACTTGGAAGCGCGTTCGAGCAGGCGCGAGTGCAGGTAGAAAACGTCGCCGGGGAACGCCTCGCGCCCCGGCGGGCGACGAAGGAGCAGCGAGATTTCGCGGTAGGCGGCGGCGTGCTTGGAGAGGTCGTCGTAGATGGTGAGCACGTGCCGTTTCGTGTCGCGGAAGTATTCGCCGATTGCCGCGCCCGCGTATGGCGCGAGGTACTGCATCGCCGCCGGGTCGGAAGCCGACGCGTTGACGACGATGGAGTAGCTCATCGCGTCGAAGTCCTGCAAGGTCTTGACGACCTGCGCGACGGTCGAAGCCTTCTGCCCGATGGCGACGTAGATGCAGATCACGTCCTTGCCCTTCTGGTTCAGGATCGTGTCGAGCGCGACGGCGGTCTTGCCCGTCTGCCGGTCGCCGATGATCAGCTCGCGCTGTCCCCGCCCGATGGGCACCATCGCGTCAATCGCCTTCAAGCCTGTCTGCAAAGGCTCCTTCACGGGCTGGCGATCAACGACGCCGGGCGCGATGCGCTCGATAGGGTTGAACGTGTCCGTCATGATCGGACCGCGCTCGTCGAGCGGCTGACCCAAGGCGTTCACGACGCGACCGACGAGGGCGTCGCCGACCGGCACCTCCATGATGCGCCCGGTGCGGCGCACCATGTCGCCCTCCTTGATCTGCTGGAACTCGCCGAAGAGCACCGCGCCGACCTTGTCCTCTTCGAGGTTCAGCGCGAGCCCGCGCACCTCGTGCGGGAACTCCAGGAGTTCTCCCGCCATCACCTTCTCGAGACCGTGAACTTCGGCGATGCCGTCGCCGACCTTGATCACCGTGCCAACTTCGGCGACGGTGACGCCCGCCTCGAAGTTCTCGATCTGCTGCCGGATAATGTCGCTGATTTCGTCCGCTCTGATTGGTTCCATAGAATTTTTAACGATGAAGCAGGAACGATGATCGATGAAGCGGAGACTTAATGAAGTAGAGACTTGACGAATTGAGAGTTCTTCGCGCCCGTCCTTCACTTCATCGTTCAGCGTTCATGTTTCATCGTTTCCGCTCACTGCTCTCCCGCCATCTTCTGTCGCAACTGCTGGAGCTGTGTCCGCACCGAGCCGTCGTAAACTGTCGAGCCGATGCGCGTCGTGACGCCGCCGATCAACTCCTCGTTAACCGCGAATTGGAGGCGCACGCGCCGCCCCGTCAGACTAGACAGACGCCCGCTCAGTCCTTCTTGCACGGCGGGCGGCACCTCGCGTGCGGTCGTCACCTGCGCGAGCACCACGCCCGCGCGCTCGTCTAACTCCAGCGCGAATCGCCTGTTGACTTCTCGAAGCTCCGGGAGGCGCTGGTTACGTAGGAGGACTTGCAGGAAGTTCGCGGTCGTCGGTCGCACGCGCGCGCGCGCGATAAGCGCCGAGAGCACGCCGCGCTTCTGGTCGTAAGGGATCGTCGGGTTACGGAAAACTTCGAGCAGGTCTGGGTTGTCTTCCAACATCCGCTCCCAAGAGGACAACTCCGCCTGCACCTCGCGCGACTCGCCGCGCGCCGTTACGACATCAGCCAGCGCCGCCGCGTAACGACGCGCTACAGCCTGCACGCTCAACGACCGGCACCTCCTAAGCTCTCGACGTACTCGCCCATCAAGCGAGCGTCGTCCTCCGCGCGCATGTCGCGCCGGATCAACTCTTCAGCTAAGCGCACGCTCTGCTCCGCAGCGTACTCACGCAACTCTTGCCGGGCAGCCTTTCCAGCCCCCTCGATCTCCCTTTGCGCCTGTTCGCGCAGTCTGCTCATCTCCTCCGCGGTTGCGCGCTCAATTCGAACGCGCTCCTCCTCAGCTTCCCTTCGAGCCTGTGTGCGGATCGCCTCCACTTCCGAATCCAGATGCGCTAATCTGGTCTCAACTTCCTCTAACTTTGCGACCGCCGCCGCGCGCTCCTCCCGCGCCCGCATCAACTCACGCCTGATTGACTCACGCCTCGCTACCAGAGACTCGCTCAACGGGCGCCGTAGGAGGTAAATGAGAAAACCTAAGAATAGGAAAAGGTTAAAGAACTTCCACGCCTCCCAGCCCGGATAATTCCACCAAGGGGCGGCGGAAATTTCGCCTTCAACAAACAGTAGGATAATGGCTAAAGCGTTCATCGAAAAATATGTACCGAACCTACTTTACCCTCTCGTAGCAACTGGGCGACGCAAGATGCGCTCACCAATTTCCGCAGCAACCTGTTGAGTGTCCGCTTCAAGGGTGAGCCTAGACTGCGCCGCTTGGGATTTAACTAGCTCCTTCTGTTTCTCTATCGAACGCTGTAACTCATTTCGTAATGAATTTAATAGTGCTTGGCGCTCTTGTAGTGCCTTCGCCCGTTCCTTCTCTAAGTAGAGATAGCCGTCGGCGCGTGCGTCCCGCAACGCCCGTTCGTATTTATTAAGGTTTTCCTCAATCCGCTTTAAGAATTTTCGCGTTTCTTGAGCACCGCCTTGTTTATGTTGCTCACGTTCCTCAAGTATTTTATTAATTGGTCGAAACACAGTGAGGTTTAGAAGAAAAATCATGAGGACAATTAATAAAATGTGCAGAAATAAGGTGCCATCGGGCACCAGTTGTATAGAATTTTCCGCTAATATCAGGTACATAAACTTAGGCGGCAAGATTTCTATGATATGTTTCTAGAATTGAAGCGTGCAAATTTAGCTTGGTATTAATTTAAAGTCAAAGACGATTTCATTTGAGAATTACATCACAGGCTTCGTCATTTCCAATAGACGTTTGATCTTCTAGGGACAGCCAAAATCCACGTGTGACTTAAACCCTTATACAAATTTGAGGTTTTATTGACCAAGAAGTATCAATGTTACTTTAAAAAGTAAATTTAGGTTTTAACACTTTCTTCGTTGACCATTCCCGCAGAACTTAAAAGTTCGTAAATTCTTTGAAGATCAGCATCATTATAATAATGAATCTCGATTTTACCTCCTTCTTTATTTATGTTAGATGTTATTTTAACTTGGGTGCTAAGTTTTCGACGTAACTTCGCCTCTGCCTGTCTAGTATAGATATCACCTGCACCAGCAGACTTTCTTGTTATTTGTGTAGGGTCTGAGCTATTGACTAGTCGTTTTATTGCACGTTCGGTATCTCTGACGGATAAACCCATCCCAATGATGTTTTTAGCGACTTCTCTCTGTGTGTTAGGATCATCAACGCCTAGAAGGGCACGAGCATGCCCCATAGATATCTTGTTTTCCTCTACTAATTCTTGAATATCTTCTGGTAATCGCAGTAACCTGAGGTAGTTTGTTACAAATGTTCTATCACGCCCAACACGTTGTGCAACTGTTTCTTGAGTTAAACCTAAAGTATCTATAAGCCTTTTATAAGCATAAGCCTCCTCGATAGCGTTTAGTTCTTGCCTTTGGATATTCTCTACTAAAGCCAACTCTAACATCTTATCATCAGCTATATCCCTTATTATTGCTGATATTTGCTGCAAGCCAGCGCGTTGTGCCGCGCGCCACCTTCTTTCACCAGCCACTATTTGATAGCGTCCGCTATTAATCCTTCGTACAAGGATCGGTTGCACGACACCATTTTCTTTTATCGATTGTGCTAATTCATTAAGTTTGTTTTCGTCAAACTTGGTCCGAGGCTGTAGATTGTTTGGTTCGATAAGATCTATCTCTATCTCTTTGAATTCCTCATTGCTGCTCACCGTCATTTCTGACAACAGGGCGTTCAGTCCCCGCCCCAAAGCTTTTCTCGTCATGGAATAAGATCTCCTTTGCTAACTGAAGATAGCTTTCTGCCCCGCGCGAGCGAATATCATATAAGATTATTGGTTTTCCATAGCTTGGTGCTTCAGCTAAACGGACATTTCTTGGTATAACCGTTCTTAAAACCTGACCACCGTAAAAATCCCTCAAATCCGTCGCAACAGCTGATGATAAATTTGTACGATCATCATACATTGTTAACAGTAAGCCCTCAATAATCAAACCAGGATTAAACGAACGTCTTATTCTCGCCAGAGTATCAAAAAGTTCTGTAACTCCTTCTAGTGCATAATATTCACACTGTATAGGGACGAGCAGAGAAGTAGCACTTGTTAAGGCATTTAGTGTTAGTAAGCCTAGCGATGGAGGGCAGTCTATTATTACTACGTCATATTGATCTTCAGCTGATCTGAGCAGATTTTTAAGCTTGAACTCCCTATTCTCAGCATCAACTAGTTCAACCTCCGCGCCTATTAGATTTTTATCAGCTGGAATTACCTTTAGCAAAGGTAGCTCTGTATTCTTAATAACGTTATCTAAAGGCTCGTTTAATACTAAAGCGTGGTAGAGACTTCGTCTAAAACTATTTCTAGGAATTCCGATCCCGGAGGTGGCGTTAGCTTGCGGATCCGTGTCTATTAACAGGACCCTTTTTTCTAAAACCGCTAGGGCAGCAGCCAGATTAACTGCCGTGGTTGTTTTGCCAACTCCGCCTTTTTGATTAGCAATAGCTAGGATTTTAGCCATTTATGACGCCCGAAACTTTCTCGGCAAATGTATCATAGATACAACTTCAACCCCGTTGACAGAGCGAAAGTCTAAGTTTAAAGGGAATTTAAGCTCATCATACTGTCTGATCCGCGATTGAAGTCGAGATTGAGAGTCTAAGTAGCCCTCATACAATATATCAGCAAAAGCGGTTTGGAGATCAGAAGAGGTAATGCAAAACGGGACAACGCTCCTAACAAAATCAAAAAGCATGGTAAATGGAACTTCAGGTCTCTTTAGAAGTTGGGCTAAATTTATAGAATCGCCGAAATCAGAGTTGAAAAGGCTGGAAAGTTTACTGTAATAAGCGTCGGAGCGTTTGAAGTAAGTGGTTTTTAGAAATCGAACTAAATTATTCAGTCTAAATCGGCGAGCGTTGAAGGATTCCCAATAAGAATCCGTGATTAAACCAAACTGTCTTCCATAAAAAGTCAGACGAATATCGGAAGTGTCATAGCGTAAAGATAGACGAGACTCAGCTCTAGAAGTAAACATCCTGTAAGGCTCATCCACCCCATGACGGATCAGATCATCGACAAGAACCCCAATATACGACTCGGAACGGCTTAATTGAAAACTCGCCTGTTTCTTAACATATAGCACCGCATTTACTCCTGCTAGAAGACCTTGACAAGCAGCCTCCTCATACCCGGTAGTTCCGTTAATTTGACCAGCCAAAAAAAGCCCTTTGATTCGAGTTGATTGTAAACTTGAGTCTAATTCCTTAGGGTCAATAAAGTCATATTCAATGGCATATCCGGGACGGATGATCTGCGCTTCCTCAAGCCCTGAAATTTTATTTACAAGCTCTTGTTGCAATTCAGGAGGCAGCGAGGTAGAGAAACCGTTTAAGTAGATTTCGAAGGTATTGTAGCCTTCGGGTTCTAAGAAGAGCTGATGCCTATTCTTATCCGGAAACTTGACAACCTTATCCTCAATAGACGGACAATACCGAGGTCCGATGCCTTTAATTTGGCCAGAATAGAGAGGAGATTCGCTAATATTGTCTCGTATGGCTCGGTGAACACCCTCATTCGTATAACCTATAAAACAAGTTACCTGAGGTTGCTCGATAACTGCAGTGGAAAAAGAAAAGGGGACGGGTTCTTCATCACCGGGTTGTGGCTCAAATTTTTCCCAATCAATCGAACGCCCATCCAAGCGGGGAGGAGTTCCGGTCTTTAAACGACCGATAGGGAATCCTAACTCTTTTAATTTACCTGCCAACTCTGTGGCGGCAGGCTCGCCGGCACGTCCCGCAGCATAAGTCCTTTTCCCAGTATGGATTAAACCGTTTAGAAAAGTGCCGGTTGCTAACACAACGGCGTCAGAACGAATCCGGCGTGTATCTTGGAGTTCTGCACCATAGATTTGTCCATTTTTAATGATGAGATCAACCACTAACCCTTGCCGGAAATAAAGGTTATGTGTTGACTCTAAGGTCGCTCGCATCTCGGTTCGGTAGAGCGCTCTGTCAGCCTGTGCACGTGGCGACCTGACGGCAGGTCCGCGGGAACGGTTCAGAAGCCTGAACTGAATGCCTGTGCGGTCAATGACCTTACCCATGATGCCGCCAAGTGCATCAACTTCACGGACAAGGTTCCCCTTAGCAATCCCGCCAATAGCTGGATTACAAGACATCTGACCGATCAGGTCTAAATTAAGTGTAATTAGCGCGGTTTGAGCACCCATGCGAGCCGCGGCCGAGGCTGCCTCACACCCTGCATGACCCGCTCCGATGACGATGACATCGAATTTTTCGTCAAAACTCATGCCTATTTACCAATGCAGAAAGTAGCAAATATCTGTGAAAGAACATCTTCCGGAGTTGTTTCCCCCGTGATTTCCCCGAGAAGACGCAAGGCTTCATAGAGTCCAACTAGAACTAAGTCTTCCGAGGACTTCCGACGAAGTTCTTCTTCAGAAGAAGTCAGTGAGACGGCCGCGCGTCTCAGAAGATCGAAGTGGCGCGCGCTAGTAATTAAAAAATCTTCGTCCTCGCGACTTCTTGCGGTGAAGGGATGGAGTATAGCACGGCGCAGTTCGTCAAGACCGGCACCTGTCTTGGCGGAGACTGTTACACAATCTGTAGCCTTACACGCTTCGCCGAAATGCACCTGACGGAAAGAGGGTAGATCACTTTTATTCAATGCAATGAGATAATCCTCTTCAACAAGTGCGCTAAATATTTCATCATCTGCTTCACTTATCGTCTGAGTCCCATCAATAACGACGACAACTAAATCTGCATCGGCCAGTGCGCGACGGGTTCGTTCAACGCCCAACTGCTCGATAGGATCAGTCGAATCTCGAATACCCGCCGTGTCTGTAAGTAGGATTGGAATCCCTTGAACGTTTATGACTTCACCAAGACTGTCGCGCGTGGTGCCCGGCACGTCAGTTACGATCGCCCTCTCCTTTCCTAGCAAACCATTGAAAATGCTTGACTTACCGACGTTGGGGCGACCGGCAAGGGCTACATTTATCCCCTCCTTGAGGAGCCGCCCTGAGCGGAACGTTTCGGCCAGAACCTCAAGTCTTTTCGAGAGATCGTGGAGCCGTCGCGTAAGTCTTTCAGCAGCGACTTCGGGTAAGTCATCTTCCACAAACTCAAGCGCCGATTCAAGCGGTACAATTATTTTGATCAACTCATCTTTGATCGGCTGAAGTCGTGACGAAAGCTCGCCAGCGAGTTGGCGTGCGGCTAGTCGAACGGCGACGTGTGTGCGCGCGTCAATGAGATCGCGTATGGCTTCCGCCTGGGTGAGGTTCATGCGCCCGTTGGAGAGGGCTCGCAGGGTAAACTCGCCGGGGTCTGCGGTATGCGCCCCGAGGTAGAGCAACGAATCAATGATGCGCAGGAGCAGAACCGGCGAGCCGTGACAACTTAACTCGACAACGTCTTCGCCGGTGAAGGAATGTGGCGCTTTAAAGTACGTGACGAGCGCGCGGTCGAGCGTCTCCCCGGTTTCGGGGTCGCGGAGAGTTTTGAGTATGACGCGGTTGGGTTCAGGCGCGAACTGTTCGTCGCCGAGGAGTGAGCGCGCGTAGGCGAGTGAGTCCGCGCCGCTGAGCCGAATCACGCCGATGCCGCTTCGACCGGGCGGCGTGGAGAGCGCGACGATAGTGTCCGACACTTGCACTGCGACTGCTTCGCCGATCACATAAAATTTATGTGACGCTGTTTTAATTCGGATCGAATTTTATCCGGCCGGAGTCAACGAAAATTTTCGCGCTCGGAGTTGACCCGCTATTTACTCGCTTGCGATTTCAAAGACACCTTAAGCCTGCGCGCGTTGCCCTCGCCGACCGACTCCGTGTGTAAGTCCACTTCATTAGCGAGCGCGAGGTGGATGGCGCGGCGCTCGCTCGCGTCCATCGGCGCGAAGGTGAAGGGCGCACGCGAGGAGCGAACTCGCTCGGCGGCGAGTTGCGCCATCGTGCGCAGTTCGGCTTCGCGCGACGCGCGGAAGTCGCCCACGTCGCAGAGGAATCTCTTGCCGTGCGGGAGCTCGCGACCGCGCGCCTGGTTGACGACGTGTTCGAGAGCGTGCAACAGCTCGCCGCCTTCGCCGCGCAGCAGGGAATCGTCACCGCCTTCCAAGTTGAGCACGCAGCCGTCGTCCGTCTCGACGGCGCTCGCGCGCAGATCGAGTTTGGTCGTCTCGAAGATCGAGTTGAGGAACTCCTCGCCGCGCCGACACTCTTCGCTCATAAAATTTCTTTCTCCAGAAAAACCTGACCGGACAATGACGGGATCGAGCGACTGATCGAGAAGGCGTTTTATCGCGCGGATCGATCAACGCGTGCGCGGATCGCCGCTCGCGCGTCAAGCCTGCGAGACGCGCGCGGCTTTCAGCTTCTTCGTCCGCTGCGTGTCGGCGGCTTGCGGCGGCTCCTCGTCGTCCTCCGACTTGACGAGCCGGTTGATGAGCATCTGTTGAGCGAAGCCGACGAAATTGCCGACGATCCAGTAAACCAAAAGACCAGACGGCGCGCTCCACAGGATGTAGAGCATCAGCGCGGGCATCATCACCGCCATCATCTTGCGCTGGAGCGGATCGGCTGACGGCGCGGGCGTGACGAGCTGCATCACGAGCATCGTCGCAGCCATCAGGAGCGGCAGCAGGTGGATCGCGTAAGGCTCAGCCGACGAAAGATCGGGAATCCAGAGGAACGGCGCGAGACGGAAGTCGAGCGAGATCGTGATCGCCGTATAGACGGCGATCAGGAACGGCATCTGGATCAAGAGCGGGAGGCAGCCGCCGAGCGGGTTGCCCTCCTTCATCAGACGCAGTTGCTCCATCTGCAACTCCTTGAGTCGCGGGTCGCTCTGCTTCATCCCCTTGATCTTCTCTTGAAGTTCTTTCATCCGCGGCGCGAGCTTCTGCGCGCGCTTCATGGACTTGGAAGATCGCCATTTCAGCGGGAAAAACAGCGAATAAATGACGGTCGTGAAGAGGATGATGGCGACGCCGTAGCTGCCCGTCAGGCGCTGGAAGAACTCAATCGCCGCGAGGAACGGCGGGGCGAGGTAGCGCGTCACGAAGCCGAACCAACTGCCGTAGTTGATCAAGCCTTCGAGATCGACGGCGCGAGCTTGCAGGTTCTTGTTGACGGTCTCGCTCGCCTCCGCGAGCAGCGTGTGATCTTTGGGGCCGACGTAAATCTGCGTCGTCGAACCGTCGGTCGGGATTTTCAGGAACGACGTGATGAGGTATCGCTCCTCCTTCGTCC
>JAIVGV010000034.1 GCA_020201365.1 Acidobacteriota bacterium | reverse complement strand
GCGTTCGCCGACGTGCGCGCCGGGCGCGCCACGCTCATGCAGGAGCCGCGCCTGCGTGACGCGCGCGCGCAGTCGGACGAAGCCGTCGCGCTCATCAACGATCTGATGGACGAGCTGGCGGGCGGTAAGCGCGACGCGCGTCTGAGCGAAGACGAGCGTTCGCGCTGCGCCGAGGCGCTGTGGTCTGTCGTGCAGGAGGCGGCGACGGTCGAACAGATGGAAAGGCGCGCGGAAGTCTTGCGCGGCGAGGTGTGGCAGCCGTTCGAGCGCCGCGCGCGCGTGCTCGCGCACTTCGGCTATCTGGATTTCGCGCGCGAGCGCGTCACGGAGCGCGGTCGCTGGCTCGCCGACTTGCGGCTCGACCGCCCGCTGCTCGCCGGCGAGGCTATCGCGCGCGGGCTCTTCGACAAGATGGACGCCCCGCGCGCCGCCGCGATAGTCGCCGCGCTCGCCGCCGATCCGGATCGCGACTTCGGTCAGTTGGAGATTGACGACGCGCTGGTGCGCGCGCTCTCCGAGTTCGAGCGCATCGCCTTCGACGTGGCGGGCATCGAATGGCGGCACGAGCTTGAGCCCGCCGAGGAGTTCAACTTATCCGCGGCGGCGGCGGCGGCGCGCTGGGCGCGCGGCGTGCCCTGGGCGACGCTCGTGCGCGAGACGCGCGCCGAGGAGGGCGATCTCTTCCGCCTGCTCTCGCGCACGGGCGAGTCGCTCCTGCAGATCGGGAGCCTGCGCGCGAGCCACGCGCGGGCGGCGCGAGTCGCGTCCGAAGCGGCGGAGGCTACCTTGCGCGAGCCCGTGCGCTCGGAAGCCGCCTTGTAAGCAAGGTTGTAGTCCCTCCTTCCCGCGCTCTTCGTCTCGCCGCAGCGCGGTGTGTTAGTATTTGAGGCGGAACGCGCGCACGCCGCAGACCGTATGAGTGGTTGAGGAGGTCTGGTTTTAATGAACGGCACAACCGATCCGCGCTACAACACGGGCGACAGCCTGAAGGACATCTGGCACTTCGTCTGCGACGCCTCGTTCGCCATCTTCCCCAGAGACGTGGCGCACCAGCTCGGCGAGTTCGAGAAGAACGTCTGGGGCGGCATCCGCTGCTTCGCCGAGAAGAACCTGGAGCTGATTGACGACGCGCTCGCGGGCGGAGACCGTCTGCGCGACGACTGGCAGCGACGCCGCGAGACGAGCACGACGACCGCGACGAGCGACACGGCGGGAGGAATTTGATTGTCAGCGGTTAGCTCTTAGCTGTTAGCCGGAAGGTTTTTGTCTTTGCTGACAGCTAAGAGCTAACCGCTAGCAGCTAGAGGCTACTGATGCAGGTTCTCTTGGCAGACGAGTACGGCTTCTGCTTCGGCGTCGAGCGCGCGGTGCAGATGGTCGAGGAGGCGCTTGGGCATGGCGCGCGCGTGCGCACGTTAGGTCCGCTCATCCACAACACGCAGGAGATCGCGCGCCTCGAAGCCGAAGGCGTGCGCACGATCAGCTCGCCCGCGGAGGTCGGGGCGGAGACGACCGCCGTCATACGCGCGCACGGCGTCACGCCGGGAGTGCAGCGCGAGCTTGAAGCGCGCGCCGAGCGGGTCGTGGACGCGACCTGCCCGTTCGTCACCAAGGTGCAGAAGCTCGCCGAGCGCGCCGCCGCCGAGGGGCGCGACGTCGTCGTCGTCGGCAACCCCGACCACCCGGAGATGATCGGCGTCAAAGGCTACGCGCCGCGAAACGCCCACGTCGTCCGCGACGCGAGCGAGGTCGCGGGGCTTCCGCGGCTTCACGCGCCGCTCGTCGTCTCGCAGACGACCTTGAAGCTCAAGACGTTCCTCGAAGCGGCGGACGCGGTGCGCGCGAGGGCTGACGCCGAGCCGCAGATCGTCAACACGATCTGCTCCGCGACGCGCGACCGGCAGGACGCCGCTCGCTCGCTCGCCGGGCACGTGGACGCCTTCTACATCATCGGCGGCAGGCACTCCTCGAACAGCATCAAGCTGCTCTCGGTCTGCAAGGAGCAGTGCGGGCGCAGCTCCCTCATCGAGACGCCGGACGAGATCGACGCGGAGGACTTGCGCGGCGCGCGCCGCGTCGGCGTCACCGCCGGGGCTTCGACGCCGAACTGGCTCATCGAGCAGGTCGTCGCGCGCCTCAAGGAGATCGGCGCGGCGCAGGAAGAAGAGGAGGCGACGGTCGCGCGCTGAGCGGGCGCCGGACGAGAGACAGTTGGGCACAAGGCGGAAGAGGCACGACATGATGTCGTGCCTCTTCCGCCTTGTGCCGTCGTGGCTGTCTCGCGTGTTTGTCCGACGGGGCTGCTACTCGCCCTCGTCCTCCGCGTCCTCGACCCGTTCGAGCGTGCTGACGATCCAGCGCGCCTCCTCGGAGTCGTATTCGTCCGCCTGAATTACGAGCGCCTCGCGCGCGACCTCCGCGTCAACGGGATCGCCGAGCAGCTCGACGAGCACGCCGGGCGGCTTCTGCGCCAGCGACTCGTGCGCGATGGCGCGCACCGCCGGGTCTTCGTGGCGCGCCAGCTCGCAGACTTCGCCGGGGGCGAGGCGCGAGGCGATGGTGTCGGCGAGCACGTCCACGCGCGCGTAGTCTTTCGCGCGCAGGGCGCGCTCGAGGAGCTGCGCGAAGGCTTCCGCCGAGCGCGCGCCCGTGCGCAGGACTAAGGCGCAGGCGTCCGCGACCCGCACCAGCTCGCGCGACTGCTCCGCGCTCAGGGCTTCGAGCGCGCCCGCCTCGCGCGCGCGCTCGTCCAGCGCTTCGAGCAGGCGGCTCAGCTCCATCTCGGAGCGCGCGTCGTAGGCGGCGCTCGAAGCGCCGTGCGAGCCGCTGGCGGTCTGCAGCGCGCGCTCGACGGCGCGTCGCGTCGTCGGGCGCAAGCCCTCCCACGCGCTCGCCACGCGCCCGCCCAGCTCCTCGAACCTTCTCTCGGTTTTCTCCATAACTCCTTCAGCGCGTGCGCCCGGCCGTCGCCCGCGAGCGTGTAATATACATGAAAAAGTCGCGAGTCAGGAGTCCGAAGTCTGAAGTCAAAACTTCTCGGACGTGTTGACTCCGAGGCTCTGGACTCGCGACCCCAGACTCTTCTTGATCAGTTCGATGCCGCCGTGCGCGATGGCGAGCATCACGCAGTCTTCGCCTGCGAGCGCGACGGGGCGGTGCGCGGGGTAGGAGCAGCCGGGCTTCATGCGTATGAGGGCGGTCGCGTCGCCCGTCGCCTCGTCGCGGCGCAGGACTTTGAGCGCCACGCCCTCATGCCGCGTCTCGCGCCATTCGACTTTTGAAAGGTCAAGCATGTGGAAAGTGAGCGGTGAGCGGTAAGCAGTGAGCGGTCAGGAGCGGGCTGTATTTACTGCTTACTGCTCACCGCTCACCGCTCACTCTGGTTGTGATCAATGATCTCGTTGATCTGATCGAAGGTGATCTTGACGATCTCGCCGTCGCCGCGCTGCATCTTGACGCTCGGCTTGGTGAGCGCCTGCGTCATCTTCATGCTCTTGACGCGACCGCGCACGCGCGTGCCGTCCGAGCGGACGATCTCGACGTTGTCTTTGCCGTAGAGCGGCTGGAGGGCGGCGAGGGCTTTGGTGACTTCCAAGTTTTACGGCACCTTTCGTCGGGGTTGGGACGCCACGGAGTTTATTCCGGCGGCGCAGGTCGGTGCAACCGCGCGGCGCGCGCCGTCGTATAATTCGCCGTGCGCCCGAAAAGCGTGAGTCTTCCCCGTCCGCCAAAAAGTAAGGATTGAATCTCCCATGACACCCGAACCGCAGCGCGCCGAGACGTTCGCAGGCAATCACACGGAAACGGTCTTCTGCCCCGGCTGCAGCGCCCGGATGCTGCGCGGGATGCGCTTCTGCCGCAGTTGCGGCTTCCGCCTCGGCGAGGGATTAGACGAGTACGTCGAGACGACGCGGCTCGAAGGGCTGCCGTTTATGTCCGCGACTTCGGCTGCGGGACGGACGATGCGCGTCGCCAGCGCGCAGACGACGAATCTCGCGCCGCAGGCGACTGCGGGCGGGCTTCGCCGTCGTCGCTCGCGCCGGGCTTGCGGCGGCGGGATGGGCTGGATCGGGTGGATCGCCATCGTCGCGCTGTTCTGCGTCATGATGTCGGGCGGCGTAGTGATGATCGGCGGCGCGGGTCGCGGCGTCGCGCGCGCCGTGCGCGTGCCCCTCACGCCGCGCTCGTTCGTCGGCACGCAGGACTTCGACTACGTGCGCGGCGAGGGCGTGATGCTCGAAGGCGTGCTGCCCGGCAGCCCCGCCGAGCGCGCGGGTCTTCTGGACGGCGACGAGATTCAACGCTTCGACGGCGTGACGGTGAAGAGCGAAGAGGGGATGCGCGATCTGCTGCGCCGCACGCCCGCCGGGAAGACCGTCGAGGTCAACTTCCTGCGCGACGGCGCGCCGATGACGACCGCGCTGACGACCGTCGGCTCCGGCGACTACGACGAGAAGAGCTTCATGCCGCCCGGCGGCGCGGCCGGCTACTGGGGCGTTGACGATCTCGAACGCGTCGTCGTCAACAGCTCGGAGGGCGCGGGCGTGCGCGGCGTGCAGCTCGGCAACGTGCGCGCCAACCGCCCCGCCGACATCGCCGGGCTCAAGGCGGGCGACATCGTCACCGAGTTCGACGGCAAGCCCGTGCGCACGCCCGACGGTCTCGCCACCTACATCCACCACGCCACGCCCGCGAGCACCATCAAGATCGCCGTCTTCCGCGACGGTCAGCGCCTAGAGCTGCCGGTGAAGATGGGGAGAGACAACTGAAAAGGATGAAGGCGGAAGGATGAAGGATGAAAAGAAGATCACTCAGCTTGAGTGACCACGCTTTCATCCTTCATCCTTCCGCCTTCATCCTTGCTCTCGCCTCCATCTCCCGCCGCACGTCTTGGCGATCCTCCTCCGCCTCGTCCGGCTCGAACATCTCGAAGAGCGCGTAGGGCTCGGCGGCGAGCCGCAGCTCCCAAGCCTCGCGACCGCCGCCCGCGGCGCGACGAAACCACATCGCGTCGAAGTCCGACTCACGCGCCGCGACATTCTCGAACTTCAGCTCAACGCCGACGTCGCCAGCCGCGCCCGCGCCGCCCGTCTCGGCGTCGGCGTCTGCGTCGGCGTCGCGCGCCGCCTCGCGACGCAGCTCTGCGAGCGCGTCGCGAGTCATCAGGACGCGGGCGAGCTGCCAGCCGTGCGCGCGGTAGTTGGCGAGCGTGGCGCGGAAGTGGCGCAGTCTGTCCGACACAAGAAAAATTTTCTCCCGCCGTGTGATCCGCCGCGCGCGCGTTTCTCGCGTTACTTTCGGGGGAGTGTCTCCTTCCGCCGGGCGCGGCTCTGCGGTAGCATACACGAGCACGCTCAAGCCCCGGAACGGACGCGAGCCCCCGACCGAAGACTCCCCGCGAATGCGGAACAAGACCGACACGACCACGCCGCGCGGGGCGACGACCGCCCAGCCGCGAGACTTCCGCGCGACGCGCTTCTACGCGGCGCTCACCCGCGCCCTCGCCCCGCGCGGGCTCTCGCCCGAAGACCTGTGCGATCTCGACGACGCGGCGGCGCGCCGCCTCCTCGCCGAGTACGGCGCGATGTTCCTCGCCGTCGAGGGCGTGCGCCTCCCCGCCGTGCTCGTCTTCGCGAGCGAGGCGGAGGTCGAGCGCTTCCAGCGCGAGGCACGCCCGCGCGCCGCGACGATCAAGGGCGTCACGTTCGAGCTGCAGGGCGCGGCGCTCGACGCGCTGCTCGCGGCGCGCGAGGAGGCGCTCTCAGCCGGGCTCGAACTGACGCCGCGCGACGGCGCGGAAGCCGCGCGCCGCACCTACGCCGACACGCTGCGGCTCTGGGATTCGCGCGTGCGCCCCGCGCTCGAACACTGGGCGGGCGAGCGGCGCGTCGAGCCCGCGGAGGCGGAGCGCCTGCAAAAACTCGCGCCCGACGAACAGCTCGCCGAAGTCCTGCGGCTCGAAGAGCGCGGCGTCTTCTTCAGCAAAGACTTCTCCAAGTCAATCCTCCACTCGGTCGCCGCGCCCGGAGCCTCGCAGCACCTCGCGATGCTCGCCTTCGACGTCGCCGAGTTCACCGACGCGCGCGTGCGCGAGACGATGGCGCGCCGCGGCTGGTTCCAGACGGTCTTAAGCGACCTCCCGCACTTTACTTTTCTCGGCGTTCGTGAGAAAGACTTGCCCGACCTCGGCTTGCGGCGCGTCGCCGGGTGCGGTCAGACCTTCTGGGTTCCCGATCTCGAATAAAGTTTCCCGAAGCGGCGGCGCGCGCGCGTCGGTCGCCCCGGTACAGTCTTCAAACCCCAACACGCGAAGGAGAAGCAAATGGTTGTCTGTGCGAACTGCGGAGAGAGCAACATCGAGGGGACGAAATTCTGCGTCAAGTGCGGCGCGCAACTCGGCGAGGCGCCCGCGCCCGAATCCTGGCGCGCCTCCGGCAACCTGAACGCGACGCCCGACGCGGGCGCGACCGACGCGACCGCAGGCGGCGCGACCGCCGACAGCGCGGCGTCCGCCGGCTACACGCCCTCGACGCCACCGCCGCCCCCGCCCACCGGCTACCCGACCTACACGCCGACGCAAACGCCGCAGACCTACCAAGCCGCGCCCGCCGGTGGCGCGCAGCAGATGCACCCGGCGGTGCCCGCGATTGTGAGCCTCTTCCTGCCGGGCATCGGTCTGCTGTTTTTGCCGAACAAGCAGGGGCTGGGCATCGGCATCTTCGCGGGCTACGTCGTGCTCGGCATCATCGGCTTCGTGCTGAGCTTCGTCGTCATCGGCATCTGCCTGCTCGTGCTCATGCCGCTCGTCAACGTCGCCGCGGCGATCTACACGTGGGACGAGGCGGCGAAACTTTCCGGCGGGCAGTTCAACCCGATCCTCTTCAAGAAGTGAAGGGGCTTCGACGGGGCGACAGCCGCGGCGCGAAGACGACTCCGACATTCGCCCCGCGCGAACGTCGGAGGTGGGCGCCGCGCGGCGGAGCGGCGGCGACGAGTCTCGTCGCCGCCGCTCCGCCGCCGCTGTGACCTGCGACCGATTCACGCGGGTGAGCCGAACGAGTTAGCCGCATGACCGAACCGCTCGCGACGAACCTTTACGGCGTGCTGCTGCGCGCGGCGCACCTCGTCTGCGCGCAGAACCCGGCGCACTCGCCGCACCTCTTCGGCGCGCAGCTCCCGCTCTGCTGGCGCTGCACGGGGATACTGCTCGGCTCCGCCGCCTTCGTCGCGTGGCTCTTCACGAAAAGGCGTCTGCCCGCGCTCCGGCTGAGCGTCGCGCTCGCGCTGCTCATGCCGCTCGACGTGCTCCAAGCCGTCGTCACGCACGGCGACGGCGACAACGCGCGCCGACTCTTGACCGGCGCGCTCTGGGGCTTCTTCGCCGCCAGCCTCGCGCTCCACCTCTTCACCTACGTGCAGGCGCGCCTGACGCACGCGCGCGAGCACGGCGGCGTCGGCGGAAGCCCGACCGTCAGTGAGGGCGTACTGATGGAGCGCCACCCACCGCTCGGCGACGCCGCGCCGTGAAACTCACACGCCAAACTCTCTGGACTGGCGCGACGCCCGCTTACGTCGGCGCGACGCTCCTCGCCGCGCTCGCCGCGCTGCGCCTCGCCGCGACGGCGACAACGGCGCGCGTCTTCGTCGCGGGGCGCGAACTCGCCTGGGGCTGCCTCTTCCAACGCGCCTTCGGCATCCCTTGCCCCGTCTGCGGCATGACGCGCGGCGTGCTGCTCATGCTGCACGGACGACTCACAGACGCGCTCAGCACGAACCCCGCCGCGCCGCTGCTCGTCGCGGGCGTCGCGCTCTTCGCGTCGGCGATGATCTTCGTCGCCGCCTACCAGCGCGCCCACACCCCGCGCGAGACGGGCAGACTCCACGCCCGCGTCCGCCTCGCCCTGCGCGCCTACGCGGGTCTGCTTTTCGCCGTGCTCTTCGCCCACTGGGTCGCGGAAATCTTCGCGCGGTGACGGCGGGGGCGACGGGCGTCGGCGGAAAAATCGGCACCCGCCCGCGCAAATTTGATCTTCACGTTTCGCCCACGTTGGTGCTAGAATCCGCGTCGGTCAGGTTTCCCGATACAACAGAAGTTTCCCCGTCGCCGTAAAAGTCAGTCAGCTTCTCCTCTCGCCCCCGACCAGCCCGCACAACCTCCTCGCTTGCGGCAACGACAGTCGGTCGAGGCTTCGTCGTCCCCTCTCTCCGAAGGAGAGTTCAAAGCCATGGATATCCCCCAAGTGATCGCCAACCGCTTCCGCGTGGAGTGTGAGATCGGGCGCGGCGGGATGGGCACGGTTTACCGCGCCACGCACCTCGGATTAGAGCGCACCGTCGCCGTCAAGGTTCTTAAAAAAGACGTCGCCGCCGACCCGGAGGTCGCCGAGCGCTTCATGCGGGAGGCGCGGACGATGGCGCGCCTGCGCCACCCGCGCGCCGCGATGATCTTCGACGCGGGTAAACTCCCGGACGGTCGCCCCTTCATCGTCATGGAGCACGTCGAGGGCGCGACGCTCGCCGAAGTCCTGGCGCGCGACGGGCGGTTCGCGCCGGAGCGCGCCGTGCGCGTCGCCGCCGAAATCTGCGACGTGCTCGCGGAGGCGCACCGGCTCGGCATCGTCCACCGCGACCTCAAGCCCTCGAACATCATGCTCAACGAGCGCGGCGTCTCGGTGCTCGACTTCGGCATCGCGAAGGTGCTCGCCAACTCCGCCGACACGACGAAGACGCACGCGACGACCGAGTCGGGGCTGATCATCGGCACGCCGCGCTACATGTCGCCGGAGCAGTGCACGGGTCAGCCGGTCGGACCCGCGAGCGATCTCTACAGCGTCGGCGTCCTGCTCTACGAGATGCTCGCCGGTCAACCGCCGTTCACGGATCAACTCCAGTCCGCCGTGCTCGTCAAGCAGGCGACCACCCCGCCGCCGCCGCTCGTCGCGCGCCGCGCCGAAGTGCCGCGCCGCCTCGCGCTCGTCGTCCACGCGTTGCTCGCCAAGTCGCCAGCCGACCGCCCGAAGACCGCGCGCGAGGCGCGCATCGGCTTGGAGCGCGCGATCATGATCCCCGAAAGGATCGGGGACGACGCGAGAGCCGCGCCCGCGCCGTTCGCCTCGACGCTCGCCAGCGTGAACGCGCGCGCCTCGCTCGCCGCGCGCGCGATCACGGCGCTGACCGTCGTCGCCGTGCTCGGCGCGGTGATGTTCGTCTGGTCGCAGGCGAGCGCGTCCTGGCGCGCGGACGCTTCGACGGCGGCGAGCCTCGCGAACGAGATCGCGCCGCGTAAAGTCACAGACCTCGCGCCGCGCCGGGTCGCCGACCCGACAGCGCAACCCGTCTCGTCGTCGCAGCCGCCGGCGGCGTTCGCGCCGCCTTCCGGTCTCACGCCTTCGGGCGCGCGGCAGGTGGCGGCGTCGCTCGTGCCGCGCGCGCTGATTACGGAGGCGCAGGCGCTGCGCACGGACGCGGGCACGCTCATCGCCGCGATCTCCGAGGATCGCTACGCGGGCAAGACGCAACTCCTCCTCTTCGAGCCGCGCGGCGCGCTCGGCGGCTTCCGGCTCGCCGGGCGCGTCCAGCTCGACAAGGAGGACTTCAGCGGCGCGAAGTGGACGACCGACGTGGTGGACGCCGACGGCGACGGCTACGACGAGATCATCTGCACGGGCTTCGACGCCGGCAACGACTCCTTCTCCCGCCGCCTCGTGCTCTTCGCCCCGCGCGAGCGCGAGAGCTTCTCGATGCGCGTCGGCGCGGACAACCGCGAGTCGCAGGCGCTGCGCGTGAAGTGGTCTGCGAACGCGGGCGGCGAGCGCGCGCACGCCTACAGACGTGCGCTGCGCGAGCGCGCGCTGGCAGACCTGCCGCAGGTCAGGTCGTAAGGCGCGCGACCGTTGACGAAAGTCCGGCGAGACGCCGCGGGGACTTGTGACGAAGTTCTCGCGGCGTCTCCGCGTCTAACCGAGAGCGCCGCCGCGCGAATCGGGCGCCGCGCGCAAACCTTTCCGTCGTGCCGTGCCGCGTTGTGAGGCGAGCAACGCGGCGTGTTATGATCCGTGTCTAAGGAACGCGAATCCAGAAAGCCACGGTCGTCAGGTCTCCGGTCTCGCCCGCCGCAGCCGTCCCCCGAAGCCTGAAGGTCTCTCGCGCACCGTAAAAGCAAATGTTGACGAAACGAAATCTCTCGCAGCGCCTTCTCGCACTCTTCTTAACGCTCGCCTCGCTCGCGCTCGTCGCGCCGACCGCGCGCTACGAGCCGACGGCGCACGCCGCGCAAGCCGCGGCGGCGCAGCAGCAGCGCGCCGCCGCGCCCGCGCCGCAGAAGAGTCCGGCGCAAGCCGCGCCGACCTTCCAGCCCGCGCAGCTCACGAGCCGCGTGCTCTCGAACGGGCTCGAAGTCGTCGTGATGGAGGATCACTCCGTCCCCGTCGTGACCATCGAGCTGGCGGTGAGGAACGGCTCGTTCACCGAGCCGCCGGAGCTGAACGGGCTCTCGCACCTCTACGAGCACATGTTCTTCAAGGCGAACCGCGCCGCCGCCAACCAGGAGGACTACCTCAAGAACATCGACCAGCTCGGCATCGCCTACAACGGCACGACGCGCGAGGAGATCGTCGAGTACTACTACACGACCATCTCGCCCAACTTCGCCGTCGCCATGCGCGCCATGCGCGACGCGGCGCGCTACCCCCTGTTCGACGAGAAGCAGTTCGAGCAGGAGCGCGAGGTCGTCATCAACGAGCTGCAG
>JAIVGV010000521.1 GCA_020201365.1 Acidobacteriota bacterium | reverse complement strand
CCCTATGCTGGCGGGCGTTCAAGCGCCCAGGCGCCGTGCCATTCCCGATCCGACAGCAAGCTCTCTGCGATGCTCACGACCGGAGGACGCGCGCGAGACTACGCGCCCGGACTCGCCGCGCGGTGCGCGCTCCTCTTGCTCCTCCTCTGCGCGGCGGCGACCGAGGTCAGAGCCGATCCCGTCGTCATTAACTTCGACGCCTACGCCGCTGGCAGCGCACCCGATCTCAGGAACCAGTACGGCGTCTTCTTCAGCACCGCCCACACCAGAAACGGGCAGATCGTTAACTTGACGGACGCCGTGATCGCCAACTCGGCTGCCGCCAACACCGCGCCCGCCGCCCTCTTCGGCGCGCAGCTCAACCCGCTCGCGCTCCGCTACAACAACGTCTCCGTCGAGTTCATGCTCCCGATCCCCGGCGCGCCCTTCCTCTACTCGCGCGCGGCGACCGACTTCGTCTCCTTCTACGTCGTCGGCTCGCCGCCGGGGGACACCGGGCAGTGGACGGTCGCCTTCTTCGACGACACCTACCAGCCCTTCAGCCTGACGGCGGGGCTCATCGGCACCGTCTCCGGCACGGGGGATCAGTTCGTCAGCTTCTCCACGGACGGTCCTAGAATCTCGCGCTTCATCTTCATCAACTCCGGACCCAACCTGCAACAGGGCATCGACACGCTCTCCTTCAACGCGCCGCAGACGCCCGAGCCCGCCACGCTCGTCCTCTTCGGGAGCGGCGTCGCCAGCTTGTGCCTCGGGCGCGCGCGTCGTCGCCGTCGCGCCGCCCGTTCGGCTTAGGCAGCCCGCGTCTCACCGCTCCCGCCCGCGAGCCGGCACACACGAAGCGGCGCGCGCCCGCTTCACCCGCGCCCGACCCGAACTGAATCGCCACCCGCCGCCCGCGTCTCTACACTTCGCCGCGTCAGTCTGCTACTCTGCCGTGCGTTCCGCGGACGCGCCTCGCAGACAAGCCGCCGTCGAACTCGTAAGGAGTCTCCGAATGATGAGAGCCGTGACTCTTGTTCTGATCGTCACGGTCTGCGCGGGCGCGTGTCTCGCGCAGTCGGGCGGGAACGTGGGCTATTCGCAGTCGGGCGGGAGTTCGCGCGCCGAGGCGGCCGAAGAAGTAGCGCGGGGCGAGAGTTCATCGTCGAGGTCAAACCTTTTTGCCGCGCGCGTCCGCGCATGAAACTACTCGTCCTCAGTCACGCCGAAGTCGAGCGGCTGTTGCCGATGCGCGAGTGCGTGGAGGTGATGGCGCGCGCGCTCGTCTCTTTCTCGCGCGGCGAGGTGGCGCAGCCGCTGCGCACCGTCTTGCGACCCGAAGGCGCGGCGGGGCTGCTCGGTCTGATGCCCGCGTACAAGGCGGGCGGAAGCGTGGGCGGCGCGGCGGCGGGCGGGGAAGGCGCCGGTGACGGCGGCGCGGCGTTCGGCTTGAAGGCGATCTGCGTCTTTCCGGGGAACGCGGCGCGCGGGGTGGACGCGCACCAGGGCTGCGTCGCGCTCTTCGACGGCGGGACGGGCGAGCCGCGCGCCGTCGTGAACGCCTCGGCGATCACGGCGATCCGCACGGCGGCGGTCTCGGCGGTGGCGACGCGCGCGCTCGCGCGCGAGGGCGCACACGACCTCGCCGTCGTCGGCGCGGGCGTGCAGGCTCGCGCGCACCTCGCAGCGTTGTCTTGCGTGCGGGAGATCAAGCGGGCGCGCGTCGCGAGCCGGACGGCGGAGAAGGCGCGCGGGCTGGTTGAGGAAACGGAGTCGCGCTACGGGTTTCCGGTCGAGGCTTGCGAGACCGTCGAAGAGGCTGTGCGCGGCGCGGACTTGATCGTGACGGCGACGAGCGCGCGCGAGCCCGTCTTGCGGCGCGAGTGGATCGCCAAGGGCGCGCACTTGAACGCCGTCGGCACGTTCTCGCCGCGGTCGCGCGAGGTTGACTCGGAGACGGTCGCACAGTCGAGCCTGTTCGTTGACAGCCGCGAGTCGGCGCTGAACGAGGCGGGCGACATTTTGATCCCGATGCGCGAGGGGCTGATCACGGCGGAGCACATCCGCGCCGAAGTCGGCGAAGTGTTGACGGGCGCGCGCGCCGGTCGCACGTCGCTTGAGGAGATCACGCTCTTCAAGTCGCTCGGTCTCGCGGTCGAGGATTTGGCGGCGGCGCAGTTTGTCTTTAGTCGCGCGCGGGAGACGAACGCGGGCGCGTGGGTCGAGTTTTGAAGTCTGACTTTAGTCTGTCGAAAGGGTGGGGCGATGGAGATCGAGGAGATTCGATACCTGTTCAGGTACACGGACTGGGCGAACTCGCAGGTGCTGGACGCGGCGGAGCGCCTGCCGGCTGAGGAGCTGGGGCGCGATCTGAAGAACAGCTTCCCGTCTGTGCGCGAGACGCTCACGCACATCCTCTTCGCCGAGTGGGTGTGGCTCAGGCGCTGGAAGGGCGAGTCGCCGCGCGCCTGGACGGGCGAGCCTTTGGACGCGGCGGACGTGGCGGCGATCCGCGAGCGGTTCGACCACTTCGCGCGCGAGCGCGGGGAGCTGCTCGCCCGCCTGTCGGACGACGCGCTCGCGCAGTCGCTCACTTATACGAACACGAAGGGCGAGCGGTGGAGCTACCCGCTCGGCGAGATGATGCGCCACGTGGTCAATCATTCGACGTACCACCGCGGGCAGGTCGTGACGATGCTCAGGCAGCTCGGTCACGACGCGCCCTCGACCGATCTCCTCATCTACGTTGACGAGCAGTCGGGCGGCAGGACGCGCGTCGGCTGAGGAGCGGGACGGGGGTCAGGGGATAGGGGCTGGGGAAAGCCAGATCGGTTTCCCCAGCCCCAATCTTTTTCTCTTCCCTATCCCCCGCTTTTTAGATGTCGTAGTACATCGCGAACTCCAGCGGGTGCGGGCGCATGCGGAGCGGCGTGATCT
>JAIVGV010000033.1 GCA_020201365.1 Acidobacteriota bacterium | reverse complement strand
CTGCAAGACCGTGGTTGACCCGAAGAACGCCGACACGGTTTACGTCTCGAACACTTCCGTCTATCGCTCGACCGACGCCGGAAAGACTTGGACGGCGATCAAGGGCGCGCCCGGCGGCGACGACTACCACCAGCTCTGGATTTACCCCGACGATCCGAACCGCATGATCCTGGGCAGCGATCAGGGCGCGATCGTCACGGTTGACGGCGCGCAGACGTGGAGCAGTTGGTACAACCAGCCGACCGCGGAGATCTATCACGTCGCGGCAGACAACCGTTTCCCCTACTGGGTCAACGGCGCGCAGCAGGACAGCGGCTCGGTCGGCGTCCCTACGCGCAGCACGCACGCCGAAATCTCGGAGCACGACTGGACGCCCGTCTGCGCCGGGGGCGAGAGCGACTACACCGCGCCCGATCCGCTCCACCCCGAAATCCTTTTCGGCGGTCGCGTCACGCGCTGCAACGTCGTCACCGGCGAGATCAGAGAAGTCTCGCCGGAGCGCAACATGCCCGGCGGCGCGGCGGCGCGCCACACCTGGACGCTCCCGCTCGTCTTCTCGCAAGCCGACCCGCGCGCTCTCTACTTCGCGGATCAATTCCTCTTCAAGACAACGAACGGCGGCGAGAGCTGGACGGCGAACAGTCCAGACCTCACGCGCGAAGACCCCGGCGTGCCGCCGAACCTCGACGCCGCGACCGCGTCGGACGCGCCGGCGGACAAGCGGCGCGGCGTCATCTACACCATCGCGCCGTCGCCCCTGCGCGCGCCTCTCGTCTGGGTCGGCACCGACGACGGCTTGGTTCACGTCACGCAGGACGACGGCAAGACGTGGCAGAACGTCACGCCGCCGGAGCTGACCGCTTGGAGCAAGGTCGTGATGATGGAAGCGTCGCACGGCGATGTTAACGAGGCTTACGCCGCCGTGGATCGCCACCGCCTCGAAGACTACGACCCGCACGTCTATCGCACGCGCGACGGCGGGAAGTCGTGGCAGCAGATCACACAGGGTCTCCCGCGCGGCGTTTACATGCAGACGATCAAGGAAGACCCGGAGCGACGCGGGCTGTTGTTCGCCGGGACGGAACTCGGCGTCTTCGTCTCGTTCGACGACGGCGATCACTGGCAGTCGCTGCAACTGAACCTGCCGCCCGTCTCGGTGCGCGATCTCGTCGTACACGGAGACGACTTGGTCGTCGGCACGCACGGGCGCGGCTTCTGGGTGCTCGACGACATCACGTCGCTCAGGCAGTTGAGCGACGAAGTCGTCGCGTCGCCCGCGTTCCTCTTCCGCCCGGCGGACGCCTACTCCATCCCGCAGCCGAGCGAGAACGGCACGCCGCAGCCGCGCGACGAGCCGCTCGCGGAGAACCCGCCCCACGGCACGATCATTGATTACTACCTGAGAGCGAACTCCTCCTCGCCCGTCGTGCTCGAAATCCTCGACCCTTCGGGCGCGGTCATCCGCCGCTATTCGAGCGAGGATCGCCCGACGCCCGTCGATCCGAACACGCTCAACATCCCCGCCTTCTGGGTGCGCACGCCCGAACCGCTTCCCTCGACCGCCGGCGCGCACCGCTGGGTCTGGGACTTACGCCCGACGCCCCCGCCGTCCCGCGGCGGCGCCGGCGGGGGCGGGGGCGGTATCTTCGGCGCGCGCGCGCCCGTGGCGCTCCCCGGCAACTACACCGCGCGGCTCAACGTCGGCGGCAGAACCTACACGCAGCCGCTGCGCGTGCTCCCAGACCCGCGCGCGCGTTGAGCAAGAACCGGCGGGTCTTAGTCGCACCGGGCTCTTCCGGCGTGTCCGCCGCGCGTGAGTCTCATGCGCGGCGGACACGCGGAAGTCCCTTTCCAACGTCCTTCACACCGAGGAGAGATCGCACATGAGAAGAAGGCTGCCGCGGCTTGAGCGCCGCCATCCCACGGTCGTCATCGAGAACCGCGCCCGGAAGCTCGTCACGGACGACGAAGTTTTCCGCGCCATCCCCGCGTTGCAGTGGCAGGTGACGCGCGACTTCGAGCCCGTCTGGGGCGTCGGCGCGCAGCTCGTCTTCAAGTCGGGCGGCTCGCGCGTCCCGAAGGACGCCTACCGCATCCGTATCAAGGATCACGCGACGAAGGAGGACGAGGGATACCTCGGCTACCACATCCAGCGCAACGGCTACCCCGTCGCGATGATCTTCGCGGACGAAGATTTGAAGGACGACAAGACGATCAGCGTCACGCTGAGCCACGAGATTCTGGAGATGCTCGTTGACCCGCTCCTGAACCTCTACGCCTACCGACCCGGCAAAGGTCGCGACCGCCGCGAGCGCGGCTACTTCTACGAGGTCTGCGACGCCGTCCAGTGCCAGCACTACCGGATCAACGGCGTCTCGGTCTGCGACTTCGTTTACCCGGAGTGGTTCGAGTTCGCCTGGCCCCGCGGCTCGCGCCGCTTCGACCACCTCGGCTTGCTCCGCGAGCCCTTCGAGCTGCTCAAAGGCTGCTACGCCGACATCTACGAGAAGGGGCGCGGCTCGCGCACCATCTGGGGCGACAAGACGGTGAAGAAGCGCCGCCACCGCCACGACGCCCGCCTGATGATGAGCCCGTACTGAGAACGCGACGACGCGAGACGCAAAAAAACTTCGCGCCTTCGCGTGAAACTTTCTCACGCGAAGGCGCGAAGATATTGAGGCGAAGCTGTCGTCGCGCCCGTCAGTCGAGATCGAGCGGGTTCCTGTAGACCTTGTCCTTGTCCTTCTCCGCCTTCTTCATCGCCTCGCGGAACTTCTCTTCGAGCAGCCGCTCGCGATCCTTGAGCGAGCCCATCTCCTGCGCGAAAATCTGCTCGCGCGTCTGCTTCTGCCGCTCCAAATCTTTCGCCATCTCCTCGAACGAGGCGACGGGCTTCGACTTCTCCGCGTGCGAGATGAGCGCGCCCGTCCGCGCGTCAACGACGAGCGTCGCCTCGCAGCAGGGGCAGATGACGGTGAAGCGTTGCGTGCTCTCGCTCAAGGCTGTTGGACTCCTTCGCGAAGGTTCGCGCGCCGACCGGGCGCGCCACGCGCGAAGTATACCACCCCGGCGCGCGGCGCGGCTCGCCGCGCACGGCAGCGACGTCCGAGCGTCAGTGCTTGATGGCGTTCTTCACCGCGCCGCCGACCTTCTTAGCGCGGTTCGCCGCGCCGCGCCCCACGTCCTCGCTCTTGTCCGCGACGGTGCTGGCGGCGCTCTTCGACCTGTCCACCACCGCGCCGCCCACCTCCTTCGACTTGTCCGCCACCTTGCTCCCGACTTCCGCGCTCTTGTTGACGACCGCGCTTCCGGCGTCCTTCGCCGCGCCGCCGACGTCTGCCGCCTTGTCGGCGACGAAGCCCGCGGCGTTGGCGATGGCGTCGCCCGTCGCCGTGAGCGCCATGTCAACCTTGTCTTCGGGCAGGTCGCGTATCTCGCCCGTGTCGCGCGAGTAAACACGCGCGGTCTTCTTGCCTTCCTTCGTCGTCACGACGACCTTCTCGACGCGCCCGGTCTTGAACGCGCGCGTCTCGGTTTTGACGCCGTTCGCCTCGCTCGTCGTTACCTGCGACTCGTCCGCCGTGGTCGTCGTCGTGGTCGTGTTCGTGCTGCTCGTCGTGTTCGCGCTCGCCGTGTTCGTCGTGTTGGCGTTCGTCGTGTTCGTGTTGCTCGCGCCGCCGCACGCCGCGAGCGCGGCGAGAGCGAGCGCGCCCGCGCCCGTGAATATGACTCTCCTCACCTCTTTGCCCTCCAATTTGATCGAAAGGTTCGTTTCGCGCCTTTATACCACATTTGCGCGAACGCCGCGCGCGCCGCCGCGCCGCCGCTCACGCGCCGCGCCTGATCTTCTCGCGCAAGTACCAGGAGACGTGCCCGCCGTACTTCTCCTGCAAGTCCGCGCGCCGCCAGTCCTGACCCGTGATCACTCTTCGGCACGAGGGCGCGCCGCAGCGACACTCCATCTCGTAATCGTCGTCGTCGGTCGTCGCCCAGTCGTGCGTCAGCTCCTCGCCCGCCGCGATGTCGCGCAGCGCGACGAAGACGATCTGACCGGCGACGCCGATGTTCGGCTCGCAAGAGTGGTTGCTGAAGATCATCGCGCCCTCGCGCTCCTCCGGCGCGACGGGTCCGATGAACAGGTCATCCCCGATCTGAATCTCCGCGGGACCGAGACGCGGCTGCAACTCCCTCAACTTTTCGCGACCGAAGACGTAGCCGCCCTTGACGCACACGATCTCGCCGCGCGCGAACGGCGCGACGGCGAAGAGACCCCGACCGTGGATCGCGCTTTCGCGCGCCGCGGCCTTCGGGGAGATGTAAGAAAGGTTCGGCACGGCTCGCCGCTCTCGCCCGTCAGTTTCCGCCGAAGCGCGCCTCGATCAGGTCGCCGCGCCGCGCGCCGCGCTCGCGCGTGAGCGTCGGGTAGGTGCGAAGCTCCGCCTCCGCCGCGTCGAGTCCGAGCGCCTGTTCGGCGCGGAGGATCGCGTCGCGGTCGCCCTCGATCTCGGCGAACCAGCCGAAGGGCAGTTCGTCGAGCACGACCTCGGCGTCGCCGAGCCGCCACGTCTCGCGCCGCTTCTCGTAAACGAGCGCGGGCGCGTAGCCGAGCGCGCGCAGGATGGCGTCGGTCGTCGCGGCGTCGGACACTCCGATCTCCTCCTCGCGCTGGTGCTTGATCGCGTCGGCGGAAGGCTGCCGCTCCTTGAGCGTCAACACCGCGCGCCCGCCGACGCGCCGCAGCCGCAAGGCGCGCACGCTCGGCGCGAGCCCCGCGCCCGCGTAGAGCGTGCTCTCCTCGAACTCGACGCCGCGCGCCGGCGCGCCGACCGCCTCGTTCAGCCGTCCCCGCAAGCTCTCCGCCTGCTCTTCGGTCAGCCGGTACTTCTTCTCGATCTCGATGGGCATAAGACTGCTGGCAGTTAAAACCGCGCTCGCCGGCGCGACAGTATCACAAGGTCGGCTAGGTTAACACGAGTGCTGCAGCCTGCTGCCCACTGCTTTCTCAGGCCCGCCGCAGCCAGCGCAAGACTTCCGGGATGCTCGCCGCCTTGCCGTACATCAGCATGCCGACGCGGTAGATGCGCGCCGCGACCCACGTCAGGAAGGTGATCGTCGCGACGCCGACGGCGAGCGAGAGCGCGATCTGCCAGAGCGGCGGCGTCTCGGTGACGACACGGACGAGCATCGTGACGGGCGAGAAGAACGGCGCGACCGAGACCCAGAAGGCGAGCGGCGAGTTGGGGCTGCGGATGACGGGGAACGCGAGGTAGATGCTCACGACCGAGAGGAAGATGACGGGCATCGCCATCTGCCCGCCCTCGCGCTCCGACGTGACCATCGAGCCGACGAGCACGTAGAGCGTGCCGTACATGAAGAAGCCGACGAAGAAGTAGAGGACGGCGAAGACGAAGAAGACCGCGGGCACGTGCGGCATCGTGGAGCTCACGCCGCGCGCGGCGAGCGCGGCGACGCCGAAGGTCGTGAGCGCGAGCAACGCCGCGAGCCAGATGGCGAGCTGCGTCAGACCCGCGAGCGAGACGCCGACGAGCTTGCCCGCCATCAGTTGGAACGGCTTGACCGACGAGAACAGCACCTCGCTGATGCGCGTCGTCTTCTCCTCGACGACCGAAGAGAGCAGCATCTGACCGTAGAGCAGGATGATCATGTAGGTGAAGAGCCCGACGCCCACCGCCAACTGGAAGCTCCCGCCCGCGTCCTTGCCCGCGCCTCCGGGCGGCAGCGCGTCCATCTGAATCTCTCTCGACAGCTCGCGCACGCGCAGCGGATCGATGTTCGCCTCGCGCATCCGCTCCTCGACGACCGCGCGCCGCAGCGCGCCGCGCACCTGCGAGGTCGTGATCACGTCGCTCAGGTTGCGCGCGCGGTACTCAGCCTTGCCCCCCGCCGAGAGCAGGTCGGCGGGCAGGACGACGTAGGCGTCGAGCTGCTTGCCGCGCACGCGGGCGTCCAGGTCGTTTCTGATCTGGTCGGGCGCGCGACCCCGCGCCTGCACCGGCTCGATCTCGAAGCGCTGACCCATCGCCTCGCCGAGCTTGCGCATCTGCCCTTCGTCGTTCGCGTCGGGCATGCCGCGCGCGGGGAGTTGCGCGGCGGGCGCGCCCGATCCGTCTTCCTCGTCCTCGTCGCGCGTTTCGGCGAGCGCCGCGGCGAAGGGCGCGTAGAGCTTGCCCGTCTCGTCAACGACGGCGAGGCGCGTCGCGCCGCCCAGCTTGCGCGTGAGGAGGGCGGGCGCGACCGCCATGCCGACGATGAAGAGCGGCAGCAGCAGCGTCATGATCAGGAAGGCTTTGGTGCGCACCCGCGCGAGGTATTCGCGGCGGACGATGACGAGAAACTTTCGCATCAGCCCTCGCTCACTTTCTGGATGAAGATGTCGTGCAGGCTCGGCTCGACCGACTCGAAGCGCGTCACGCTTGCGCCGCGCCCGACGAGCCGCCTCAAGAGTTCCTGCGCGTCCGCGCCCTCGGCGAGCAGCACCTCCGAGTAGTCGCCGAAGGGCTTGACGCTCGCGACCAGCGCCCTGTCGTCGAGCACGCCGTCCGCGGAGTCCGCGCGCAGCGCGACGGCGCGCCGACCGAAGGAGCTTTTGACTTCACGCAGCCCGCCTTCGAGCACCTTGCGCGACTTGTTGATGAGGCAGATGTCGTCGCAGAGCCGCTCGGCCTGCTCCATCTGGTGCGTGGAGAGGATGATCGTGTGCCCGGCGCTTTTCAGTTCGAGCAGGACTTCCATCATGAGATCGGCGTTGACCGGATCGAGTCCCGAAAAGATTTCGTCGAGGATGAGCAGGTCGGGCTCGTGCATCACGGTCGCGACGAACTGCACCTTCTGCTGCATCCCCTTCGACAGCTCCTCCGTCTTCTTCAACTTCCACTCCGAGAGCTTCAGCCTTTCGAGCCAGCGCGCGGCGCGCTCGTCCGCGGTGCGCGCGTCCAAGCCCTTCAGCTCGGCGAAGAAGCGTAGCTGCTCGCCGACGCGCATCTTCTTGTAGAGCCCGCGCTCTTCCGGCAGGTAGCCGATGCGATCCATCAGCCGCTCGCTCATCCGCTGACCGTAGAGCTCGACGCGCCCCGCGTCGGGCGCGATGATGTTGACGATCATGCGGATCGTCGTGGACTTGCCCGCGCCGTTCGGACCCAAGAGCCCGTAGATCGTGCCCGGTCGCACGGTCAGGCTCAGGTCGCTGACCGCCGCGAAGTCGCCGAAGCTCTTCGAGACGCCTTCGAGCCGCAGCGTCGGTGTCTTCGTCTCGACCAACTTGTCTGCCCTCTTTCTCTCGCGCCCGCGAGGATGAAAGTCGCGCGACTAACCCGCCGGCCCGCGCGCCCGCGCGCGCCCGCGAGACTGATACGGCGCGCGCGCGTTGAAAGTTTTTCGCGCGCGAGCCAACCCGTTCGCCGCGCGCCGCCTCACATGCTATATTCGCCTTTGCCACCCGCACGCGAGAGGTTTCGCCAGATGCCTGCACACAGACTTGCACGCCGCGCCACGCGGCTCACAGTGCTCGCGCTCCTCGCCGCCTGCGTCGTGGCGCCCGCTCAGCAACCGCCGCAACCACAGCAACAGCCGCAGCCGCAGCGACCGACGCCCGCCGACGCCGAAGACGTCCTGCGCGTGACGACCGAGATCGTGCAGACGGACGTCTCGGTCTTCGACAAGGAGGGCAAGTTCGTTGACAACCTGACGCGCGATCAGTTCCAGCTCAAGGTTGACGGCAAGCCGCAGCCGATCTCCTTCTTCGAGCGCGTCGTCGCCGGCACCGTCAACGAGGACGCGCAGCTCGCGGCGGCTCGCGGCGCGTCGCGCGGCGGCGCGGCGGCTACCTCCGTCCCGCTCGACCGCGGTCGCGTCGTCGTCTTCTTCATAGACGATCTGCACCTGTCGCCCGCGAGCCTCGTCAGCACGAGGAAGGTGCTCTCGCGTTTCGTTGACACGCAGCTCCGGCAGAACGATCAGATGGCGATTGCGACCGCCTCGAACCAGCTCGGCTTCCTCTCGCAACTCACGGACGACAAGGCGCCGCTGCGCGCGGCGATCTCGCGCCTCAACGTGCGCAATCAGGACGAGGGGCTCGACCGCGAGCGACCGCAACTCAACATCGTGCAGGCAATCGCCATCGAGCAAGGTCACCCGGACGTGCTCGACTACTTCATTGACCAGACGATCAAGGAGAACCCCGCCTTCGCCACGAACGACCCGGGCGGAGGCGGCTCGCGCGACATGGCGAGGAACTACGTCCAACGGCGCGCGCGCCAGCTCATAGACGTTTACTCCTCGCTCACCGCGCGCACGCTCGACGCGCTGCGCGTGGCGATCGCCAACTTCGCGCAGTCGCCCGGCCGCAAGCTCTTCTACTTCGTCTCGGACGGCTTCGCGCTCGAAGACGCGCGCTCCTCGACCTACGAGAGCGTCCGCCGCGTGACCGACGCGGCGGTGCGCGCCGGGGCGGTCGTCTATACGCTCGACGCGCGCGGCTTGAGCGCGCAGCTCGCCGACCTGCCGAGCGCCTCAGACAACTCGTCGCCCGACAATTCGGGTCGGCTCGCGGGCGCGATGCTGAGCCTGGCGACCGCCACGCAGGAGCCGCTGCGCACCATCGCCGACGAGACGGGCGGGCGCGCCATCCTCAACACGAACGCGCCCGACGCGGGCGTCGCGCGCGCGCTCAGGGAGACTTCCGTCTATTACCTGCTCGCGTGGAAGCCCGAGCGCGAGGAGAACCGCGGCGGCAAGTTCCGTAGCATAGAAGTCTCAATCGTGGGTCGCCCCGACCTCACCGTGCGCGGGCAGCATGGCTTCTTCGCGCCGACGTCCGGCACGAACGCGAAGCGCGAAGCGCCGGCGCAGCCGGGCGCGGTCGCGTCGGACGGCGCGGGCGCTTCGCAGTCGCCGGAGCAGCAGGCGCGCGCCAAAGACCTGAACGCCGCGCTGCGCGCGCCCTTCCCGCGAAACGAAGTCCCCACGGCGGTCACGCTCAACTACGTGAAGACGAAGGAGGGCGGCGTGATCCTGTCGGCGTCGGTGCAGGTCGAGATCGAGTCGAGCAAGCCGAAGCCCGACGGCACGCTCTCGACCGACCGCGCGGAAGTGCTCGGCGCGATCTACGACGATCGGGGCAAGCTCATCAACATGTTCCAGCGCGGCGTCGGCGTCACGCCGAAGGACGCGAGCGTCGAAGTGCCCGCCATCCTCAGGCTGACCTTCGCCTTCCAGTCGCCCGTGCAGCCCGGACTCTACCAGGTGCGCATCGCGAGCCGCGATCCGAAGAACCGGCGGACGGGCAGCACCTCGCAGTGGGTCTCGATCCCGGACGTGAGCCACGGCGCGTTCACGCTTTCGAGCATCTTCCTCGGCCTGAACCCCGCCGCGCCCGAAGACAAGCAGGCAGACGCCACGGGATCGCAGGTGCTCGTCGTGCCCGACCGGCGCTTCGCGCGCGGCGAGCCGCTGCGCTTCGTCGTTTACGCCTACAACGCGGCGCTGGGGGCGGACGGTAAGCCGGACGTCGCGATGCAGTTGCAGATCTTCCGCGACGATCAGCCCGTCGTCACCGCGCCGCTCAGCCGCCTCGACGCGGCGGGCTTCGCGGACTTCGCGCGCCTGCCATACGCCGCCGAGGTCTCGCTCAAGGGCTTGCCCGTCGGGCACTACGAGCTGCGCCTCACGGCGATTGACCGCGCCGCGAAGGCGAGCGCGACTCAGCAGATCAAGTTCACCGTCGAATGAGGCGGAAGCCCGACGGTGTGGAAACGATGAACGAGGATCGGGGAACGGTGAAGTGAAGACGATCTGTCTTCACTTCACCGTTCCCCGTTCCGCGTTTCTTGGCGCCGGACTTCCGCCTGTGTCCCGGCCGGCGCGCGCGCCGCTACTGCTTTTTATTGAAGACGCGCTTCGTGGTCTGCGTGCCCTGCGGCGATTCGAGCGTCTGCTCGATGGTCAGCGTCTTGGCGTCCGCCGAGAGCGTCCACTTGCGCATGGCTTTGACAGTCGCCGTGCCGCCGTCGGGCGTGACGAAGTCGGTCGTCTCGTTGATCTCGATGCCGTTGCCGTCCGCCGCCCACTTCGTCGTGCGCTTGCCTTTGCCCGTCATGCCCCGCAGCATGTTGTTGGTGAACCCCACTTCCTTGCCGTCCGCCGTGTAGCTGTCGTTGATCTCGCGGTCGCCCTGCGGCGTCTTGATCTTCACGTCGGTCGTGATCTTGTCGCCGTCCTGCGTGACCGTGAGCGTCTGCTCGATGCCCGGCGGCATCCCCACGCTCTTGCCAGCGTCCATCACCCACGTCCCCGCGAAGTTAGCCTTCGCCGACGCGAGCGTTCCGAGCGCCGCGCACAGGAGCGACGACGCGAGCGCCGCCGCAAACTTCTTCTTCATCAGAATGAATCTCCTTGCCCGCGCGATTGATCGCCGGTCGTTTCGGAAACCGACGCGGGGTGATACGCGAGGCGCGGCGGGTTCGTTTCAAGCGAAACCGCCGCGCCCCGCGTTTTGATCGCCGCGCGGACGAACGTTAGTCGCCGCGCGGCTCGAAGTTACTGCTTGTTGAAAACGCGCCTGGTCGTCTGCGTGCCGCGGGGCGAGGTGCGCGTCTGCTCGATGGTCAGGGTCTTGCCATCGCCGGAGAGCGTCCACTTGATGTTCCCCTCGGTGTTGACCGTGTTGCCGTCGGGCGTCTGGAAGGAGGCGGTCTCCTTGATCTCTAGTGCCGAGCCATCCGCCGACCACTTCGTCGTGCGCTTGCCCTTCTGCGAGTTGCCCATCATCTGCATGGTGAAC
>JAIVGV010000032.1 GCA_020201365.1 Acidobacteriota bacterium | reverse complement strand
CGCCCTTGCCGCCCGTCTCGACGCGCGTCACCTCCTCCTCGCCGCGACGCAGCGTGACGCGCACGCCCCCCGGCGTCGAGCTGGGATCAACTTTCACGCGCCCGCGCACGCCGCCCGTCGTCGGTTGCGCCGTCGCCGTCTTCGACCTCTTCTGCGCCGCGCACACGCCGACAAGCGCGAGCGCGAAGACGAGGACGCAGGCCGTTCTGAGACTCTTCATAAGATTAACAACTCTCGGTGAAACTTCGACCGCGACTCGCGCCCGACGCGCGCGACCGCCCGCGCCCTTCCCGCGGGGCGCGATTATACACTCAGACGAGCGCGCCGCGTCCAGATCGAACGCGCTCCCGTTTAACCCGCCGCGCGGGGCGGTCTGTGGGTTGATGCGCGCGCCGCCGCCCGCTGTTGCCCCGCCGCGTGTGCGTCCGCGGCGCGGGGCGCGCCCGCTCTGGCGGGATGGGCGCGCGCCGCCGTATAATCCGCGCGAGCGGCAACGCGGGGAGTAAATCCTCTCATCAACCTAAGCACACCCGCAGCGCACGGCGCGAGTTATCGAATGAGACAGCTTTTCCGGCTCAACACGATCACGCGGACTCTGAAGCGAGTCGCCTCCGCCGCGTCCGCGTCGCTCATCGCGGCGACGCTCGCGCTCGTCTGCGCGCCGCGCGCCGCCGCGCAGAATCAGCCGCCGCAGCAGACGGCGCACGGACAGCCGACGGCGCAGACACGGCAGCCCGCCGCGAGTCAGCCGCCCGCGCCGGACTCGCCGCGCGAGCGACCGCGACGCGCCGTCCCGGCGGACGTCCTGCCCGAAGACCCCTCGGAAATTTTGAAGGTTGACACGAACCTCGTCCTCGTGGACGTGGACGTGCGCGACGAAGCCGGTCGCCCCGTGAGGAATCTGCGCCAGCAGGACTTCAAGCTGTTCGACGACGGCGTGGAGCGACCCATCGCCTTCTTCAACGTCGAGCAGAAGGAGAGCGCGCGCCGCCCCGTCGCGGTCGTCTTCGCCGTGGACGTCTCCGGCAGCCTCACGCCCGAAGAGATGGCGCGCATCGGTCAGTCGCTCCACACCTTCGCGCAGCGGCTCTACGACCGCGACTCCGTCTTCGCCGTGATGACCTTCGGGATGCGCGTCAACGTGCTGCAGAACTTCACCAACAACTTCGACAAGCTCGACCGCGCGTTCCTGAAACTCGAGCGCGAGCCGAACGGGCTCTCGACGCACGCCTACGACGCGGTGGACGACGCCGTGCGTCTGCTGCGCCGCGACGCGCCGCGCACGCGCGCGCAGCGGTCCGTCAAGCGCGCCGTCGTCGTCGTCACGGACGGCTTCCCCGTCGGCGACACGGTCGCGCCCGAAACGGTCATCGAGCGCGCCAACGCCGAGGGCGTGAGCGTCTATACGCTGACGCTTCCGTCTTACTCGCGCCTGCTCGCGCCCTCGTCGGCGGAGCACGAGCCTCTCCCCACCCCGCTCGACGTGAGCGGGCTCGTGGAGAAGACGGGCGGCGCGAACGTCTATGCGAACCAGAAGGACTTCGAGCCGTTCTTCAAGTCGCTGGCGGACGAACTCGTCTCGACCTACGTGCTCGCCTTCTACCCGCCCGATCCGAACCGCCGCGACGGTCGCTACCACCAGATTCGCGTCACCGCGCCCGGCGGCTTCACCATCCGGCAGAACCGACCCGGCTACAAGAACAACGGCGGGTGAGAGGAAGGGACGAGGGATGAGGGATGAGGGATGAAAGGAGAAGTTGATGGAGAGTCAGCTTTCCTTTGATCTCCGCCTTCATCCCTCATCCCTCATCCCTTATTCATGACGGGCGGCGCGGGATCGCTCCTGAACGATCCCCGCGCCGCCCGTCATTTTCGGATTCGAGATCGCGCGCGGCGACTCTTTAAAACTCGTCGTCGTCCGTGTCGTCGTCGAGCTCGTCGTCTTCGACGATGTCGAGTTCAATCGGGTCGAGCCCGACGATTTCGAGGTCAGTCCCGCACTCCTCGCAGGAGAGCGTGTCGCCCTTGTCGGCGTCCGTTTCCACGTAAACTTCGGCTTCGCACTCTGGGCATATTCCGGTCGGCACTGTCTTCTTACCTCCGCCTTGTCGGTTAAGACGTGGGAGGCGAACCCGCCTGTACGTGGGGAGACCTCCGCGCCTGATGCGACTTCGTTTGGACGGCGACAATCTAACCGCGCCCCGCCATTTTTGCAACACTCATTTTCGCGCGCCCCGCGACGCGAGCGCGTCGAGGCGGCGGCGCGCCTCTGCGGCTTCGGGGCTGTGCGGGTGGCGGCGCACGATCTCGCGCCACGCCGCGCCGTCGTAGTGGAACCGCCTCGCGCTCTCGTCGAACGTGAAGGCGACGCCCTGCCGCCGGAAGCGGTCGAGCCCGTTGAAGTTCAGATAGTAACTGCGCAGCGGCGCGGCGTCGGCGGGCAGACGATCTTCGGCGAGCCTGTTCGACGCGGCGCGCGAGAGCTGCGACGCCGACTCTTCCGCCGCCTCGCCGTAGAGCAGCAGCACCTGCGGGCGCAAGCCGGAGCGCGGGAAGAGATCGAGGAAGACGCGCGCGCGCTCGACGCGATCAAAACCCTTTGACGATGTGATCAAACTCAGGAGCCGCGCGTCGTCGCCCGCGCGCGCGGGCGCGACGAAGCACTCCGACTGCAGCCACCCGCGAGTCCGGCGCGTCACCGCCACCTGATAGAACACGACGCCGTCCGCCGCGCGCCGCGCGCCCGTCAGCGCGACGACGCGCCCGCGCCCGAGCCGCCGCGCGAGCGCGCCCGCGAGCGCCGGCTCCTCGCGCAGCGCCGACAGCCGCTCGTCAACGACGACCGCCGCGCGTCCGCCCGCGGGCACGCGCCGCTTCGACTTCGCCCCGGCGCGCGAGGCGAGGAGCGCGGGCGACGCGATAAACAGGAGAGACGCGAGGGCGAGCCGCACGGTCGCGCGTCGGATGCTGAAAGTCAGAGTCGGGATTGGAAGTGAGAAGTTGCGTGAGAAGTGTTCGAGCACGGTGAGTTCTCCTTCTATGAGGTTGAGGTTGAAGGACGCGCGCCGCGGCGAGTCGCGGGCGAGCGCGGTAGTTGGCCAAACAGTCAGCGCGCGCGGCGGCGTCGCGGGTTGGCGGCGAGCAGCGCTTCGAGCTTCGAGCGCGCGGGCGACTTCTGCTGCCGCGCGCGCGCGGCGAGCCCCGTGTGGTGCAGGTGCGTGATGGCGATGGCGAGGGCGTCCGCGGCGTCGTGCGGCTGCGGAACCTCCTTCATCGAGAGCAGCACGCGCACCATCTCCTGCACCTGCTGCTTCTCCGCCCCGCCGTAGCCGACGACCGTCTGCTTGATGAGCCGCGGCGCGTACTCCGCGATCTCGACCCGCGCGCGCTCGGCGACGACGAGGATCGCGCCCCGCACCTGCCCCAGCTTGATCGCCGTCTGCACGTTGACGGCGTAGAAGGCTTCTTCGACGGCGCAGGCGTCCGGCTCGAAGCGGCGCAAGACCTCTTCGACGCCGTCGGCAATCTTCAGCAGCCGCGCCGCGAAGCGCTCGCGCGCCGGAGCCTTCACCGTCCCGAAGCCGACGAGCCGGTACTTGCGCGCGTCGCCCTCGACGACGCCCCAGCCCGTCGTCTCGCTCCCCGGATCGATCCCCAGAACTCTCATGCGCGTGAGACGACCCGCGGCGCGCGGAAGGCGGCGCGCGATCCGGCATCGAGAAGGCGCGCGGGCGAACCTACTTCTTCGCCGCCTTCTTCCCGGCGCTCTTCTTAGTTGATTTCCCCGCCCCTTTGCCCGCCGACTTCTTAGCCGACTTCTTCCCGCCGCTCTTGGTCGCGGGCTTCGTCGCGGCGGCTGGCTGATGCGTCCCCGCGGCGGAGCCGTTCAAGCCTTTCAGGTGCGCGCCGATTTCGGTCAGCAAGTAGGATGTTAGGAACGTTCTGGGCTTGTAGCAAGCGACGAGGTCGCCGCGATCCAGCTCCGTCAGAGTTTTGATCTTCTGATCGCCGACGCCCTCCGCCCACGCGCTCTCCCACAGCAGCGCGAGCAGGCGGCAGCCGTCCGACATGACGGCGACGGTGTCCTTGCCGAACTTATCCCAGAGCGCGCCGAGAATCTCCGACTTCGACTTGTTCGCCTTGAGCGCGTCGTCGTAGAACTTGACGAGCCGCGCCGGCTTCACCCGGTCGAAGGTTGACTGCATCATGGCGACGGTGCGGCGGGCGGCTTCGCGACCGCCCGCGACGTGCGCGCCGTTGCTCCCGCCGCCGAGCGACTGCCGGAGCTGCTGCTTCATCTCCTCGCCGCTCGCCCCCTTGAACATGTTCTGCTCGTAGTCCTCGTGCACTCCCGAACTCTCGTTCAGCGGCTCCGTCTTGCCGGCATTCTTGCCCTTCGCGTGCGTGATCATCCGAGTCACTTGGTGAGCTTGATCTGGGTTGCCGTGGTGCAGGTAGGAGATGTGCAGCGGCTGGCAGGCGTCGCCGACGTAGTGCGCGAGCGTGCCCGCCGCGCAGAGGAAGCTCACCGCGTCGCCCGCGCGCACGAACCTCACCATCTCGTCGAAGATCTGCCAGACGCGGAACGGCAGCAGCCCCATGTCCTTCGCGGTGTCTTTGCTCTTGCCCTCCTTGGGCGGGAACTGGCGCGCGTGCTGAATCCAGAAGTCCGGGACGATGTGGCTGGAGGGGTCTTGCTTGCACAGCTCGAGGAGAGTCGCGCCGCCGCCGGGCGGGCGCTCGTCCATGTCGGCGAAGTGGTTGGGCGCTTCCGGGTTGTCGCCGCGCGGTCCGCGCTGGTACCTGCCGCTCTTCCAGACGAGATCGGGCACGTCCGCGAGCGGCACGAAGTCTTGCTTCGAGAGCCCCTTCGTCCCGGCGTCCGTGATCTCGTCCACCTTGAAGGTGAGGTTGAGCAGGTTGTTGCCGAAGAACCGCCGCAGCTTCGAACTCGGCTTGCCGACGATCTGGCAAGCCATGTTCGCGATGGTGAAGTGACCGATCGTCCCCCAGTATTCGGGGAGCGCCTGACCCCAGTCGCGTATGAGGTCAACTTCGAGCCGCTCGCAGACCGTGCTGAGCAGCGTCGCGAGCGCGTAAGACTGTCGGCGCGCGCCCGCCGCGTCCGTGAAGACGTGCCCGCCCCACTGCACTGCGATGGGCTGCAACATCTTCTTTTCGCGCGCGCCGCGACGCCTCACCAAGCGGTAGCGCGCGTCGTTGGCGGGTCGCTCCTGCGCCGTGTCTTCGCGCACGTCGCCGCCGCCGCCGTCGCCGCCGTCCTCGTCGGGCGGCTCCAGCAGCCAGAGCGTGCCGGAGTCGCCGGGGTGCGTCTGGAACTTTCCGCCCGCTCGCGGGCCGATGAAGACGTCCGAGACGTACTCGAAGCCGCCGACGGACTTGTAGCGGTAGAAGAGCGCCCAGATGCGACCGAACATCTCGTGCGACACGCAGCCGTAGGCGCGCACCCTGGCGTTGACGAGCTGGAGCGAGAGGTTTTCGATGGAGACGTCCGCGAGCTGATCCACGACGCCGACGCTGTAAACCTGCGGCGTCCACCGGTTCTTGTCCTTGACCTCGATGAGCCCCACGTCGGCGTTGACGTACACGTTCTGCCCGGGCCAGCCCGTGTAAACGTCTTTGAAGAGGAGGCGACCGAGCTGCTTCTCCGAGCTCCACCCGATCTCGGCGCGCGCGCCGCCGAGCAGCGAGTAGAGCGTCTCGCCGGGCTCGCCCGCGACGTGCCGGTTGGTGAGCGCGTAGGTCAGGTGCCCGTCCGTCAGCAGGCAGCCGATTGAAGCGACGTGCTGCTCGCCCTGCACGTCGGCGATGACGGGGTAGCCGCCGCCGATGAAGGTCTTGGGGAACGCGGCGGTCGTCGTCGCCTCGTGCCGCACGGGATCGCGCGGCGCTTCGACGACGCACACGGGGACGACCTTGCCGTTCGGCATGTGCAGCGCGCTCGGCACCATGTCGGTCGGCTTGTAGCCCTCCTTCCTGATGTCAGCCTCGTCGATCCAGCGCTCGACGAAGACGAGCACGCAGGGCCACGAGTAGCGGCGAATCTCGGTGTTCTCAAGGCTCTTCGCGCCCGTGCCCTTGCGCCCCTCCTCGCCGGGCTCGGGATCGCCCTTGCGGATCAGGTAGCGCCCGATGGCGGTCGCGATCACGCCTTTGCGCTCGGTCAGGTGGAGGTGGTAGAGGTCTCGCGCTTCGAGGAGATCGAGGAGCGAGAGCGAGTTGAAGTTGTTGAGCGGGTTGAGCGGGTTCTGGCGGCGGCGCAGCGCCGCCGCGCCGACTCGTGAAGTGTGTGCCATCGCGTGAGTACCTCGGAGGGACAGGTTCGGTCCGTTGATTACGGGCGAGGCGTGACTCCGGCGCGCGCGCGGGGTCGCGAGGAGTGTGGGAGAGAGGAACGAGCTTAGTCTCGGTTCACAGGCAGGCTTCCCCACACTCAGGCGTTCGCCATGTCTGCTTCACTGATGTCGAAGTTGGCGGAGACCTTCTGCACGTCGTCGTGGTCTTCGAGCGACTCCATGAGCTTGAGCATCTGCCGGGCTTCGTTGCCTTCGAGCCGCTTGTACTCTTTGGGCACCATCTCGACCTCGGCGAGCTGCGGCTCGACGCCCGACTTCTTGACGGCTTCGAGCACCGAGTCGAAGTCCGTGGGCGAGGTGATGATCTCGAAGTTGTCCTCGTCGTCGCGCAAGTCCTCCGCCCCGGCGTCGGTGACGATCTCGAACAGCTCCTCTTCGGGCTTGGCGGATTTGGGCACGACGATGTAGCCCTTCTTCTCGAACATCCAGTTGACCGCGCCGGAGGTGGCGAGGTTGCCGCCGTTCTTCGAGAAGGTGTGGCGAATCTCGGCGACCGTGCGGTTGCGGTTGTCGGTCATCGCCTCGACCATCACGGCGACGCCGCCCGGTCCGTAACCCTCGTAGGTGATCTCCTCGTAGGAGACGCCCTCCTCCTCGCCCGTTCCGCGGCGGATGGCGCGCGCGATGGTGTCGTTCGGCATGTTCGCGCCCTTGGCGTCGGAGACGGCTTTGCGCAGGCGCGCGTTGGCGTCCGGGTCGCCGCCGCCGGTGCGCGCCGCGACCGTGATCTCTTTAATCAGCTTCGTGAAGACCTTGCCGCGCTTGGCGTCGAGCGCGCCCTTCTTGTGCTTGATAGTATGCCACTTGGAATGTCCCGACATTTATTCGACTTCCCTCGATGAGACTCTTCGGTTGGAGCGGCGCGAATATATCACGCGCTTTTTCCAAGCCGCAACAGAGACTCGACCGACCCGCGGTTCGTCCCGCGCACGCGCAAGACTTTCGACTTCGACGAGCGACCCGCGACGATCTCCACGTCGCGCGCGGCGACCCGCAAGAGCTTCGCGAAGAAGCGCACCGGCTCCTCGTTCGCCGCGCCCCCGACGGGCGGAGCGGCGACGCGCACGCGCAAAGCGCCCTCGCGCTCGCCCGCGATCTCCGTGCGCGAGGCTCGCGCCGCGACGCGTACCGGGAAGGAGATCGAGTCGCCGTGCTCTTTGAAGCTGATCACGCCGAGAAGTTTGTCGCGCGGGGGCGCGGGCGCAGTCGTCCCGCCCCACGCGCCTCACCTTGCGAGCAGCGTGCCCGCGACCGCCTCCTGCAGCAGTTGGAGCAGGAGGATGACGATGATCGGCGAGATGTCGAACATGCCGACGGGCGGGATGAGGCGGCGGAACGGCAGCAAGATCGGATCGGTCGCCCAGACGAGGAAGCGATAGACGCGGTTGACCTGGCTCGCGCCCCAGGAGAAGACGATGCGCATGAAGATGAGCAGCGTGTAGATGGCGAGCACGCCGAAGAGCGCGTAGCCGACGACGCGCAGGGGCGCGCCCGCCGCGACGCCCCGGATGAGCCCGTCGAGCGTGACGAAGACCGTGCCGAAGAGTCGCACGCAGAAGTAGCCGAGCAGGATCGCGATGAGCACCGTGACGAAGGGCGCGAACCTGACGGGCAGACCGGCGCGCGCCAGCCCGCGCCTGACGGGGTTGACGAGCGGATCGGTCGCGCCGCGCACGTGGCGCGGCAGCCAGCCGAACGGGTTCAAGTCGGCGCGCTCGACGATCCAGCGCAGCACGACGAGCACGACGACGGCGAAGATCGCAGAGACGACTGCGTACCAGACGACGAGTGACAGCAGCACGAAGACTGGGAGCATAAATTTGATCTGAACCGCGAGGGCGGCACTCAGTCGCGCCGCTCGCGCTCGCCGAAGATCGCCGTGCCGACGCGCACCAACGTCGCGCCCTCCTCGACGGCGACGCGGAAGTCGTGGCTCATGCCCATCGAGAGTTCGCCCGCGCCTTCGGAAGCGGGTGTGCCCCCTTCGAGCTTCGCGAACGCGCCGCGCGCGCGCCACTCGTCGCGCAGCTCGCGCAAGGCGCGGAAGTAAGGGCGCACCCGTTCGGCGTCCTCGAAGTACGGCGGCATGGTCATCAAGCCGACGAGCCGCACGCGCGTGCAGGCGGCGGCGCGCTCGACGATTGACGGAAGCTCTCTGGCGTCCGCGCCCGCCTTCGTCGCCTCGCCCGCGATGCTCAGCTGCGCGAGCACGGGAAGCTCGGCGCGCCCTTCCTCCTCGCACAGCCTTTCGAGCCGCTCGACGAGCGCGGGCGAGTCAACCGTGTGCACCGCGTCGAAGAGCTTGACGGCGCGTCGAGCCTTGTTCGATTGCAGGTGACCGATGAGGTGCCAGCGCGCGCGCCGCTCCCCCCGCTCGCCCGCGCCCGACGCGCCGCCGAGCCGCGCGATCTTCTCCTCAGCCTCCTGCACGCGGTTCTCGCCGAGGTCTGTGACGCCCGCGCTGATCGCGCGCGCGATCAGGTCTGCCGGGTGCGTCTTGCTCACGGCGATCAGCCTCACCGCCGCAGGATCACGCCCGGCGCGGCGCGCGCTCGCGTCGATCTTCTCACGCACCTCTTCGAGTCGCGCGCGCAACTCCGTCGTGAGTGCGTCTTCGCCGAGTTCCCGTCTCGCTGTGTTCATCGGTCGGCGAGACTATAACAACGCGCGTCGCGCGCCGCAACACGATCACAAGCTTGCGCCCCGACAGTCTCGGAGACGTGCTTTGCGTACGCACACGATACGGTCTTTCCGAACACCGTATCGTGTGCGGCGTCCGCCTTCGCACGCGCAGACGTCCGCGCTTGCAACGACTTAGACGCGCCGCGAGGCTGGCACAGTGCTTGAGTCAAACAGCGGCGGGATACTTCTCGCGCACACCCGGACGGGCGCGAAGGGCATACTTAGGAAGGACGAGGAGGAAGCGAGAGATGGGCAAATATTCGATGACGCGACTTTTCATCGCCGCGTGCGCGCTGGCGCTGGCGCTGCCGCTGGCGTCGTTCGCGCAGGGGCGTAGGGACGGCAACTGGCGTTGGGGCGACAAGTGCGACAAGTTCGTCAACTGCCACGACGCGAGCGACGGGCGCGTGGACAAGCGCGGACGCCGCGACGACCGCGCCAGGAATCGCGACCGCGACCGCTACGGGCGCAACAACAGCGGCTCCTACGGCAACAACGGTTCCTACGGGAATAACGGCTCCTACGGCAATAACGGTTACTACGGTAACTACGGCTACGGCGTCTCCGCCGACGCGCGCCAGACGGCGCTCAACGCCGGCTACAACGAAGGCATCAAGGCTGGGCGCGACGACCGCCGACGCGGCGAGCGGTTCGAATACCGCGACGAGGGCGCCTACCAGAGCGCGTCGAAGGACTACAGCTCGCGCTACGGCGACCGCGCGATGTACCAACAGTTCTTCCGCGAAGGCTTCGCCAACGGCTACCGCGACGGCTACAACGGCTACTAACGAACAGAGCCGCGACGCGCACACGCGCCGGGCTTCGGACTCTCCGAAGCCCGGCGCGTGCGCACGCGGCAGACACTCGCCTTGATTCCCTCTCCTAACGCAAATCTACCTCGCCCCGCGCGCGGCGCACGTTTCGAAATGTCGCCGCGCACCAATCAACGCATCGGCAAGGAGGTCACATCACACATGGGCAGGAACCTGATCACGCGTGCGGGCGCGTTGGCGCTCGCCGTCGTCTTCGCGTCGCCGCTCGCGGCGATCGCGCAGGCACAAGACTACGGTCGTCGCAACGACGCGGCGTCGTGGCAACAGGATCGCGACCGGGATCGTAATCGAGATCGCGATAGAGACCGTGACCGCGATAGAGATCGGGATCGCGACCGCGACAACAACCAGAACCGCCGTGGGCGGCAGTGGGATCGCTACGGCAACTACGGCGGCTCCTTCCAGCTCCGTCAGACCGCGCTCAACGCGGGCTACAACGAGGGCATCAAGCAGGGGCGTAAGGATCGCAACCGCCGCTACCGCCGCGACCTCAACGACTTCAGCGCCTACCGCGACGCCACGAAGGACTACAGCTCCCGCCTCGGCGACCGCGAACTCTACCGCCGCTACTACCGCGAAGGGTTCGAGAACGGCTACAACGACGGCTTAAACGGCTACTAACGCCGATCTTCACCCAAGACGCGGCGACGGCGCGCGAACCTCCGAAGGCGGATCGTGAGCGATCACGATCCGCCTTCTAAGCTTACGGCGCACGCGCTTGACACCCTCGCGACGCGCTCCTTAATATCTCCTTCGCGCCGACACGCGGATGTGGCGGAACTGGCAGACGCGCAGGTCTCAGAAGCCTGTGGCCGTGAGGTCGTGGAGGTTCAAGTCCTCTCATCCGCATTCATCATTGAAACGCGAAGGGCGAGAGCTTCGATGAACAGTTCATCGAAGCTCTCGCCCTTCGCGTTTCTGACGTGTGACCTGTCTAGTTG
>JAIVGV010000208.1 GCA_020201365.1 Acidobacteriota bacterium | reverse complement strand
GGGGCGTCACAAGACGCGCGGCAGTATATCGCGTCGCGCGCCCTGGCACACGCCCTCGCCGGGTTGTGTCGAACCTCCAAGCGGGGCGGTACGTTAATCCTCGTGTGAAGCAGCACCCCGTCTGAGAGAGGACAACCCCCATGCTCAAACAGCTTCTCCCGCGCAGCCTCGACAATACTTACAGAGGCAACCGGCTCGCGCTCTGGCTCTTCGGGCTCGTCACGCTGATGAGAACTTTTCAGAGCCTCGTGGTCATCTTCGACAGCTACTCGACGGCGGTGAGAGCCGACGGCATCCCGCTCGACTCTTACCCGCACGACGCCGCGCAGACCATCGCCGCGATCTTCGCGCTCTCCGGTCTCTCCCGCCTGATCATTTCGCTGGTCTGCGTCGTCGTCCTCGTGCGTTACCGCAGCGCGGTCTCCTTCATGCTCGCCGTCGTGCTGCTGAACTATCTCGCCGCACAAGTCCTACTCAAGTTCGTGCCGATAGTGCGCGTGGGCTCTCCGCCCGCGTCCGTCGTCAATCTCACGCTCCTCGCGCTGACCCTCGTCGGCTTCGTGCTCTCGCTGTGGAGGCGCAAGGACGCGCCCGTGTTGTCGTGAGCCGGTTTGGAAGCGCAAGGCATTACGGCATTTCTGCCCATGCGAGACGGAGGCGCGTGTGCGAGGTTATGTTTCGGGAGGGACGCCCATCTCCGAGGTGTGATGAATGCCCGCCGCCACCTGCGGGAGGACGCCGATCCTGACGTAGATGGGTCGGACTTCGCGCCGCAGCGCGGGCAGGGAGCGCGCGAACCAGAGCGCGCCGAGCACGCAGCCCAAGCCGCCGAAGAGGAGCGTGTGCGGCGCGCCGATGCGGTCGGCGACCGCGCCCGCGAGCAGGCTGCCGAACGGAGCCGTGCCCATGAAAGCCATCGTGTAGAAGCTCATCACGCGACCGCGCTTGTCTTCGTCAACGATCGTCTGCAAGACCGTGTTGCTCGCCGCCATCTGCACCATGAAGCCGAGCCCGGTGACGACCATCATCAGCAGCGAGACCCAGACGACGCGCGAGAACGAGAACGCCATCAGCCCGACGCCGAACGCCCCAGCCGTCAGGGGAATGTATTTGCCCAAGCCGAGCACTGACTTGCGCGCCGCCAGAAACAGCGCGCCCACGAGCGCGCCCACGCCCGACGCCGCCATCAACAGCCCCAGCGTGTTCGGTCCCCCGTGCAAGACCTCGTTGGCGATGACGGGCATTAAGACCGTGTAGGGCATCCCGACGAGGCTGACGAGCGCGAGCAGCAGGAGCAGTTGGCGGATCGGCGCGAAGCGGGAGGCGTAGCGCCAGCCCTCTGTGAGCTGCTGCCAGACGTTCGCGTCCGTAGTCCGCGTCGTCAGGCGCGGCGTGATCGTCATCGCGAGCAGCGACGCGATGACCGCGAGATAACTGATCGCGTCCAGCATGAAGCACCAGCCCTCGCCAACCGCCGCGATGATCACGCCGCCGAGCGAGGGACCGACGAGCCGCGCCGCGTTGACCATCGAGGAGTTGAGCGCGATGGCGTTGGGCAGGTCTTCGCGCTTCTCGACCATCTCGACGACGAAAGCCTGCCGCGCGGGCATGTCGAAGGCGTTGATCAAGCCCTGGAAGATGCTGAGCAGGATGACGTGCCGGATGTTGATGACGCCGGTCAGCGTGAGGACGGCGAGGGCGAGCGATTGGAGGAGCGCGAGAACCTGCGTCACGACGAGCAGCCGGAGCCGGTTCCAGCGATCGACGAGCACGCCCGCGAACGGCGCGAGGACGAAGGAGGGAATCTGACCGGCGAAGCCGACGACGCCGAGCAGCAGCGCCGACCCGGTCAGGCGATAGACGAGCCAACTCGTCGCGATGCGCGTCATCCACGTCCCGACGAGCGAAACGCTCTGACCGCTGAAGAAGAGCTTGTAGTTTCTGTGGCTGAGCGCGCGCAGCATGAAGGCGAAACCGCCCGCGCCCCGCTTCGCCGCGCCGCCCTCGGTCTTAATCCTCTCAGCTTTCATCAAGTCTCACACGCGCCGCAGGCTGACCGTGCCCGCGACGAGAGCCGCCGCGCGTGAGTTCGCGCGGCGGCTCTCGTCGCGGGCGTTAAAGTGAATTAGCGTTTGAGCCAGCCGAAGAGCCCGTGGACGACGGTCTCGCGGTTCTCCTCATAGATCGCCTTCGTCAGAGGGATGGACATGGGGCAGGCGCGGACGCAGTTCTGTGCGTTGCCGCAAGCTGTGATGCCATCTTCGCCCATGATGGCTTCGAGGCGTGCGTCGCGGGTCATCTTGCCCGACGGGTGCATGTTCTGGTAGCGCACCTGCGCGATTGCCTGCGGCCCGATGTAGTTTCCGTCGCCGTACTGCGGGCAGGCTTCGAGACAGCAGCCGCAGGTCATGCAGCGCGAGTAGCTGTAACGCTCTGCCACGTCGTCCTGCGACATGCGGGGACCCGGACCGAGGTCGTATGAGCCGTCCAATTCGATCCAAGCGTGGACGCGCTTCAAATGCTCGAACATCTCGGAGCGATCCACGACGAGGTCGCGCACGTTCGGGAACTTCTGCATAGGCTCCAGAGTGATCGGCAGCTCCAACTGATCCACGAGCGCCGAGCATGTGACTGTCTTTCTTCTCGCTCATAGCTCGTCCGATTTACCCCCCGCCTCTTTAATCTCCTTGCCCTGCTCGCGCCGCGTGTCGGCTTCGCCGTGATCCACGTCGCGCACCTGCTCCTTGTCCTGCCCCCACACCTTCGCGTTCGACAAATCTTGCGGCTTCAAGTCCGACCCCGGCGCTGGAACTTGCGCCGCGCCCGCCTTCGTCGGCGACTGCTCAGCCGCGCCGCCCGCCGCCGCCGACTTCGCCTGCGATCCCTTCGAGTAGTCTCGCTTGCGCGGCGCGAGGAGCGAGATGTCCACGGGCTCCCAACTGAAGACCGGCGCCTCCTCGGAGAACTCCGCGATGGTCGTCTTCAGGTATCGCTCGTCGTCGCGGGCGGGGAAGTCCGGCTTGTAGTGTGCGCCGCGCGACTCGTCGCGGTTGAGCGCGCCGAGCGTGATGACGCGCGCCAGTTGCAGCATGTTCCAGAGCTGGCGCGCGTGCGGCAGAGCGTGCGTCGCCCACATGTTCGAGTCGTTGATCGAGATGCGGGAGAAGCGATCCATCAGCTCCAGCAGTTTCTCGTCGGTCGCCTTGAGGCGGTCGTTGTAGCGCACGACCGTCACGTTGTCCGTCATCCACTTGCCCATCTCCTCGTGGATGACGTACTGGTTCTCCTTGCCCGACTGCTTCGCGAGCTGTCCGTTCATCTCCTGCTGGCGCTTCAACTCGGAGTCGTAAACGCGAGAGCCGTCCGCGCCGTTGCGCTCGACGTTCTTCGCGTACTCAAGCGCGGCGGGCGCAGCCGTGAAGCCGCCATAGACGCAACTGACGAGCGAGTTCGCGCCGAGCCGGTTCGCGCCGTGGATCGAGTAGTCGCACTCGCCCGCCGCGAGCAGGCCGGGGATGTTCGTGCGCTGGTTGAAGTCAACCCACAAGCCGCCCATCGAGTAGTGGACACCGGGGAAGATGCGCATCGGGACGTGGCGCGGGTCGTCGCCGACGAACATCTCGTAGATTTCGAGGATCGCGCCGAGCTTCCGATCAAGTGTCTCCGCCGGAATGTGCGTGAGATCGAGATAGACCTGATTCTCGCCGCCGATGCCCAGCCCGTCGAGGCAGACCTGGAAAATCTCTCGCGTCGCGATGTCGCGCGGGACGAGGTTGCCGTAAGCCGGGTACTTCTCTTCGAGGAAGTACCAACGCTCGCTCTCCGGTATTGACGAGGGACTGCGCTTGTCGCCCTTCTGTTTGGGAACCCACACGCGCCCGCCCTCGCCGCGCGCCGACTCGCTCATCAATCGCAACTTGTCCTCGCCCGGAATCGAGGTCGGGTGAACCTGTATGAACTCGCCGTTCGCGTAGCGCGCGCCCTGCTGATAACAGGCGGAGACCGCGCTGCCCGTGCAGACCATCGAGTTGGTTGACTTGCCGAAGATGAGTCCGGGTCCGCCCGTCGCCATGATCACCGCGTCCGCCGGGAAGGCTTTCAGTTCAAGCGTCGCCTTGTCCATCGCGACGAGACCGCGGCACACCTGTGCGTCGTCGAGGATGAGCGACATCATCTCCCAGTGCTCGAACTTGCGAACCTTGCCCGCCGTCTCGTAGCGGCGCACCTGCTCGTCGAGCGCGTAGAGGAGTTGTTGCCCGGTCGAAGCTCCGGCGAAGGCGGTGCGGTGGTGGAGCGTGCCGCCGAAGCGCCGGAAGTCGAGCAAGCCTTCGGTCGTGCGGGAGAAGGGGACGCCCATGCGGTCGAAGAGGTAGATGATCGA
>JAIVGV010000311.1 GCA_020201365.1 Acidobacteriota bacterium | reverse complement strand
CGCCGCGCCGGAGACCACTCGATGCGCTCCGGCGCGTCCGCCGTCTGCTCGACCGTGAAGGCGTGCCTCACCGCGCCGATCACGGGAATCTCGGCGCGGATCAGCCAGCGCACGACGCCGCCCGCCTCCTGCCTGATGCTCTCCACGCCCGGCATCAGCTCGACGAAGTTGCGCAGGTCTGCGAAGAACTCGCGCGCCTGCTCCAAAGTCGCCTTCACCTCCAACTGCTCGTCGTAACCCGCTTTGATCTGGAACACGGTTCAACCCCGGAGGGGTGATGAGTGACGGGTAATGAGTGATGAGTAAAGGCGGGCTCGCTCTTACTCGTCACTCATCACTTTTCACTCGCCACTCCCGCCGCTTTCTTCTCCCGCGCCGAGTGTGTTAAAGACGTTGGCGATATTAGCTCGTCCGGGCGGCGTGACTCAAACTCAAATCAAGTGTCCGCGCGCGACGTGGAAGGCGACGCGAGAACGGCGACGCGCGCGGCGGCGACGACGGGTGATGTGATGAACGATACGACGCGCGACGTGCGACCCGCCGGCTTTTGCCCGCGCTGCGGCGCGAGGCTGCGCGCGTGGGGCGAGCTGGGCGGAGACGAGCGCGAGGTCGCGCGCCGCCTGCCCGCCTCCGCCGACTTCACGCGCGGGGAGCGCGAGCGCCGCCACCGCTGGTGCACGCGCTGCTGGCACGAGGAGGCGCGCGCGCCGTCGCGCGACGCCTGACGCGGGCGATCTTCAGTTATTAGGCTTCGACCAGGATCAGCCACACACTTTCGACGGAGGACGCCATGAACAAGTTTTTCGCCGCCGCGGCTCTCATTCTCTCGACGGCTCTCGCTCTCTCGTTCGTCGCCACGCGCTCGCGCGCGCAGTCGCCGCCCGCCGCCGCCCCGCCGCGCACGGTCGTCGTCAAAGCCGCGCGGATGTTCGACGGCAAGAGCGAACGCCTCGTCTCGCCCGCCGCCGTCCTCATCGTCGGCGGCAGGATTCAGTCGGTCGGCTCGAACGTGACCGTGCCCGCGGGCGCGGAGGTGATCGATCTCGGCGACGCGACGATCCTGCCCGGCTTCATCGACGCGCACACGCACATCACCGAGGAGGCGTCCGACGACTGGAAGCAGGACGAGCTCGACAACCTCAAGAAGACCGTCGCCGAGAAGGCGCTCGACGCGACCGTCTTCGCGCGCCGCACGCTGTTGGCCGGCTTCACGACCGTGCGCAACGTCGGCGCCGACGATCTCATAGACATCGGCTTGCGCAACGCCATCAACGACGGCACCGTCGTCGGGCCGCGTATGCTCACCGCGACGCGCACCATCGGCGCCACCGGCGGTCACTGCGATCCGACAGCCGGGTATCGCCCCGATCTCTTCAACCGCGAGAACGGCATGATGGACGACGTCGCCGACAGCCCCGACGCCATACGCGCCGCCGTGCGCCTCAACGTCAAGCGCGGCGCGGACGTGATCAAGGTCTGCGCCACGGGCGGCGTGCTCTCTCTGACCGACGACGTGAGCGCGCCGCAGCTCACCCAAGCCGAGCTCGACGCGCTCGTTGACGAGGCGCACGCCTTGAAGCGCAAGACGGCCGCGCACGCGCACGGGGCGGAGGGCGCGAAGCGCGCCATACGCGCCGGGATCGATTCCATCGAGCACGGCACGTTCCTCGACGACGAGGGGCTGGAGATGATGCGCCAGCGCGGCACCTACCTCGTGCCCACGCTGATGGCGAGCGAGGGCTTGAAGGAGAAGCTGGACAAGGGGCTTTATCTCCCGCCGCTCGTCGAGCAGAAGGCGCGGGCGGCGATCGCGGCGCGCGACGTGATGTTCCGCAAGGCGCTCGCCAAGCACGTCAAGATCGGTCTCGGCACGGATGCGGCAGTCTATCCGCACGGGCGCAACGCGGGAGAGTTCCGCCTCATGGTCTCGCTCGGCATGCCCGCGGTTGACGCGCTCAAGGCTGGCACGAGCGTTGACGCCGACCTGCTCGGCGTCTCCGACCGGCTCGGCTCGCTCGAAGCCGGAAAGCTCGCCGACGTCGTCGCCGTCCCCGGAAACCCGGTTCAGGACATACGCCAAACCGAGCACGTCTTCTTCGTGATGAAAGAGGGCGTCGTTTACAAGAACGAGCGGCAGAGGTGACGACTCGGGGAGGGCGACTCGCGCGCGACTGACACGCAGCCCGCGAGCGACTGAGCTTCGCCGCGGCGAACCTCGCGGCCGCCGTGCTCTTCGCGCTCGCGCACCTGCCGAACTGGCTCTGGACGCGCGGCACGAGCGCCGCCGTCCTCTCCGACCTCTTCGGCGCCTTCGTCCTCGCCTGCTTCCTCGGCTACCTCCTCAAGCGGACGAACTCGCTCTGGCTCCCCTTCGGCTCGCACGTCGCCAATAACGTCCTCGTCAGCTTCCTGCGCTGACGCGCGACGCGCGCGGCGGTCGAGAGCGTGTCCGAGGATTGCGCGCCCGCGCGAGCCTGTGATATTGCTCGCACCGCAAGCCGATCAAACTTATCCGGCGGCGAAGGAGGCGCGCGAGACACATGGACGACGAGCCGCGCGCGGGCGGCTCTGAGCCGGGCTTCGTCGCGCGGCTCGGCGTGGCGTGCATGGCGGCGGCGCTCTTGACGGGCGTCGGCGCGGGCGTCTGGGAGCTGGCGCGCCCCATCCTCACTGATCAGGCGGCGCTCGACGCGGCGCCGCGCTTGCAACTGTGGGCTTACGGCGTGATGCAGCTCGTCAAGTCGGCGGGCTTCCTCGCGGGGCTCTACGGCTTCTACTTCCGCGCGACGCGGCGCGGGCGCGTGGTCACTTTCTTTCTGGGGCTGGCGGTGGCGGGCGCGGCCTTCTTCTCCGCCGTCTGGCTGTGGATCGCCGCCTCGTCGCACTTCACGATCATCTACGTGCTCGGCGGGATGTGGTACCAGATGATCGCGCCCGTCGTGCTCGGCGTCGCCGCGCTCTTGGCGCACCGGGTCGCGCGGTGGAAGGCGGCGCTCGTCGCCGTCGTCGGCTTGATGAACATGTTCATCTTCGGGCGGTTCGGCGTCGCCCGAGCTTCGATCATACAGGGCGTCATCTGGCTCGCGCTCGGCTACGTCGTTTACTCGTGCGGGCGGGCGCGCGCCTCCGTGTAAAACTTCCGCCACAAAGAGGTCACGTGAAAAGCAGCGTTCGTTACTTCCCGATCCTCTGCCTGTTCGCCTGCGCGTGCGCGTCTGTGTCTGCACAGCAGACTAAGCCTGCTCAACCATCGAACTTGCAGATGCAGTTCGTTGACGTGGGCGGCTACAAGCTGATGATGAAAGTCGCGGGCGCGGGGACGCCGACCGTCGTGCTCGACTGCGGCTTGGGCGACAGGCTCGAAGTGTGGGGCGCGGTCTTCCCGCAGATCGCGCGTTTCGCGCGCGTCGTCGCCTACGACCGCGCGGGCTACGGCGAGTCGGAGCCGGGCGCGGAGCCGCGCTCCTACACGCAGATCGCCACGGAGCTGCACACGTTGCTGCACCGCGCGGGGATTGCGCCGCCCTACGTGCTCGTCGGTCACTCGTTCGGCGCGGCGAACGTGCGCGCGTTCGCGTACCTCTTCAAGGACGAGGTCGCGGGCTTGATCTTCGTCGATCCGTTTAACGAAAACATCTTCACTTCGGCGAGCGAGCAGGAGCGCGCGGCGGCGATGGCGCAGCAGGAGGCGGCGCTGAGGGGCGCGCCCGCGGGCGTGCAGGGCGAATGGAAGTTTTTGAAGGGCGAGGATCGGGACGACTTTCAGCAGTTGCGCTCGTTCGGCGCGCCGCCCGACGTGCCCATGATGGTGCTCGTCGCCGGGCGCGGTCGCCCGCCGCACTGGGTCAAGTCCGTGCTCGACGAGTACGGGACGTGGGTGGCGCAGGCGACGGAAGGCGGCATGGTCGTCACGCCGGAGAGCCGCCACGCCATACAGAACGACGATCCCGCGCTCGTCGTCTCCGCCGTCCGCCGCGTCGTCTTCCCGAGCGTCCAGAACGCGCTCGAGCGCGCGATCAGGGAGAAGGACGTGGACGCCGCCATCGCGCTCTACCGGCGGATGAGGCAGCGCTACCCCGCGGAATATTTTTACGAGCAGACGCTGAACGCGCTCGGCTACGCGCAGCTCCGCGCCCGTCATGTGCCGGAGGCGATCGCGCTCTTCAAGCTGAACGTGGAGATGTACCCGAACGCCTACAACACCTACGACAGCCTCGGCGAAGCCTACGCGGCGCAGGGCGACCGCGCGGCGGCGATCAGAAACTACCGCAAGTCGCTCGCGCTCAACCCGAACAACACGAACGCCGTCGAGATGCTGAAGAAGCTCGGCGCGTCGCCGTGAAGTCGGCGCGTCGAATCAACGACAAGCCGGAACCGGGAAATCAGGAGGACTCTGAAGATGAAGACTCGTGCCGGTCGGATCGTCGCCGCGTGCGCGCTCGCCGCCTGCCTGTCGCCCGTCTGCGTCGCGCGCGCGCAGGAGGAGGAGGAGGAGGAGAGCGAGCGGCGCGTGAAGATGAGGGACTTGCCCGCGGCGGTGCAGCAGACCGTGCGCGAGCAGAGCCAAGGCGCGCGGCTGCGCGGGCTCTCGCGGGAGACCGAGGGCGGGAAGACTTTTTACGAGGCGGAGCTTCTGGTCGCAGGTCACACGAAGGACGTGCTGATGGACGAGACGGGCGCGGTCGTCGAGGTCGAGGAGCAGGTCGCGCTCGCGTCGCTTCCCGAAGCTGCGCGCGCGGAGATCAAGCGGCAGGCTGGCGGGGCGGGGATCGGGGTCGTCGAGTCAATCACGAAGGGCGGCGCGATCACGGCATACGAGGCACACGTCAGCGGCGCGGGGCGTCGGCGCGAGATCAAGGTCTCGCCCGAAGGCAAGCTCTTGGCGGAAGAGAAAGACTGAGGGGCGCGAATTAAGATCGTGCGGCGCGGGGTAGTTCAGACGCTCAAAGGCTTCGGCTGGCGGCAGTGGCTCGTCGTGCTGCTCTTCTTCGTCGTCCTCGGCGCGACGGCTCTGCACGCGACGTTCACGCTGCGGCGCGCGATCTACTGGCGGCAGCACCAGGACGATCCGATCCGCGGCTGGATGACGGTCGGCTATGTCGCGCACTCCTACCGCGTCCCGCCGCGCGTCCTCTACGAGGCGCTCGACCTTCCGCCGCGCGAGCCGCACGATCCTCACGCGCCGCGCGACCGACGCCCGCTGCGCGAGATCGCGCGCGAGCAGGGGCGCACCGTCGAAGAGATCACGGCGACGCTGCAAGCGGCAATCGCACGCGAGCGTGAGCGCCAGCGCGCGACGCCACCCAATCCGGGCGCGCCGCCGACGAGCCCACACGCGCCGCCTCCGCCGCCTCCGCGCCGCGACGACGGAGGCAAGCCGTGACGGATCAGCTCCTCTCGTGGCTCTCCGCCTACGGTCTGCCCGCGCTCTTCTTCGTGCTCGTCGTCGCGTCGGCGGGCGTGCCGTTTCCCGCGACGTTCCTGCTCGTGGCGGCGGGCTCGTTCGTCGCGCAGGGCGAGCTGAAGCTGTGGGAGGTCTGCGCGCTCGCGTGCGCGGGGGCGGTCGCGGGCGATCAGATCGGCTACCTCGTCGGTCGCTACGGCGGTCGCGCCCTCGTCCTCACGACGACGCGCCGCTTCCGCGCCGCCGACAAGCTCGCGCGCGCCGAGGCGCTGACGCGACGCTGGGGCGGCGCGGGCGTTTTCCTGAGCCGCTGGCTCGTGACTCTGTTGGGCCCCTGGGTGAACCTGACGAGCGGCGCGGCGCGCTACCCGTGGGCGCGCTTCTTCGTCTGGGACGTCTTGGGCGAGGCGCTCTGGGTCGCCATCTACGTCACGCTCGGCAAAATCTTCAGCGACCGCGTGCAGCAGCTCGCAGACCTCCTCGGCAGTCTGGCGTGGGTCGTCCTCGGCGCGCTCGCCGCGCTGCTCCTCGGCTGGAAACTCCTCACTTACTTCCGCGACTCCGACGCTCAGCCGCCCGACCACTCCGCCGCCGACGCACGCGACTACGCCGACGAGCGCGCGGCATAAGTGAACCGGCCCTTGCCGCACCGCGCTTCCCGCTCACACCCCGTGTCGGGAATGTTTAACCGTGTGCGCTTGAGCGCTTGGTCGCGGATGCGGCTTGTGATAAATCAAGGACGCCTGCCGGAACGAGTCACCGTCGAAAGGGCGGCGCGAAGTTTAACGAGAGAAGATGAGCAGACAATTCCCGCCGCGCGGTTTGCCCGCGCAGAAGTATTCGTGCCTCGCCATCGGGTGCGCGGTGCTCGTCGTCGCCGTCGGCGCGATCCTGCTCGTCGTCTATCTGCGCCGTCGCGCGGCGAAGCCGGCGACGACGACGACGACGACGAGCGCCCCGACGGCGACGGGCGCGCTGCCCGAAAGCATGCCGAGGCAGAAGCCGACGCTCGGCAGTTACAAGGGCTGCCCCGCCGAGGGCGACGGCGGCGACCCCGCCTTGAACGATCTCAAGAACCGCGTGGACGACGGGCAGTACGTCGCCGTCAACTTCGACGCGGTGGCGAGTCTGAAGTGGCCCGAGAGCACAGAGCGGCAGCGGCGGGCGAACTGGTCGCGTGCGGACGCGCAGGAGGTCGCGCGCTACGAGGGGCTCCCGGTCTCGGTCGAAGGCTACCTCGCGGGCGCGCGCCAGGAGGGACCCGAATCGCCCAACTGCCACGGCGCGGACGCCGACTTTAGAGACTTCCACATCTGGCTCGTGCCCGACTCGAACGACGACCGGAGCAAGTCAATCGTCGTCGAGATGACGCCGCCCGTGCGCGCCAATCACGCGAACTGGCGGACGGACCTGCTCGGTCAGATCGTCAAGAAGGATTGGCGCGTGCGCGTGAGCGGCTGGCTGATGCTCGATCCGGAGCACCCGGATCAGGTCGGCAAAACGCGCGCGACGATCTGGGAGATTCACCCGGTGATGCGCTTCGAGGTCGAGCAGAACGGCAAGTGGGTCGCGCTCGACAACTTCTCAGGATGACGGCGTGAGGCTTGAAATGCGTAAGGCGATCTCTCTCAAGGTGAGTCTCTGGATCGAGGGCGAGGACGAGCCCGCGCACGACTTCGCCGCCTCGACCAAGCAGGCGGTGCAGGAGATCATCCAGGCGGGGCTCTCCAAGCACCCCGAACTCAAAGTGACGATCAAAACAATCGGCGAGCGCGGCGTGGACGACTCGCCCCCGCCGAAGAAGCCCGCGCAGACGGGCGGCGAGGGCGGCGGCAGTTAACCCTTCGCGCGCCTCCTGCGGCGCACGTTCTCGCACACTCCGGCGAGTCCGCTCCCCAACAAGAGCAGCGTGCAAGGCTCCGGCACGGCGGCGGGCGCGAAGGTGTACGTGACGCTCTGGAGCTGCTGTATGCGCTGCCCGTTCGCGCCCGCGATGCTGATGAAGCTCAGCCTCGCCGTCCCCTGACCGACGAGGTCGGTGCTGACGAAGGTCGCGGGCTGACCCGTGGCACTCTCCGCGAACGTCTTTACGGGAACGGATGAGCGACAAAATAAGCGGGGCGCGGCGGCTGTCAAGCTCTTCCCGTCACTCGCTCGTAAGCCGCGCGCACGCCGTCCATGCGCTCGCGCAACTGCGAGAGGAGCGCCGGCGGCGAGTCGAAACGGAGCGCGCGCGCGAGCTCGGCGACGAGCGGGTGATCCGCCGCCGCGGGCAGGCGCGCGGAGCGACCGGCGGCGAGTCGCAGGGCGTGATCGAGCGAGCGCAAACTCGCGTAGCCTTCGCCGAGCGCGTCGAAGTCGGACGAAGAGAGCGAGCCCGCGTCGCGCAGGCGCGAGAGCGTGGAGAAGGTCGAACGATCCGCGCCCTCGTCGCGCACGTCGTCGCGCAGTTGGAGGTAGCGCGCGGCGAAGTAAACGTCGAGCATCCCGCCCGCCGCGAACTTGATGTCAACCGCGTGCGACGCGCGCGAGGCGCGCTCGCGCTCGAGCCGCTCGCGCACGCGCCGCGTCTCGCGCCGCAGCTCCTCGCGATCAACTCCCCTCGCGCGCTCGTGGATCGTGCGCCGCGCGCCCGCCTCGACCGCGCGACCGAGTTCGAGATCGCCCGCCGCCGCGCGCAGCTTCACGTATGCCAGCCACTCCCAGATTTGCGCGCGCCGCGCCACGTACTCGGCGAAGCCTTGCGCGCTCTGCGCCAGCGCGCCGTTCTTGCCGTCGGGCCTCAGCCGCAGATCGACTCTGTAGAGATGACCCTCGCGCGTGAGGCTTGACAGCGCCGTCGTCATCAGCTCGACGAGGCGCGCGTAAAACTGCTCGCGCGTGAGCGGCGCGACGGGCGGCGGGACGTGAGGGTCGAAGACGCAAACGAGGTCGAGGTCTGAGCCGTAGTCCATCCCGCCGCTCGCGAGCCTGCCGAGCGCGAGCACCGCAAGGCGAGGTCCCGCCGCGAAGCCGCCGTGACGACGCGCGAGCTCGCGGCGTGCGACGAGCAGCGCGACGTTGACGGACGCGGTCGCCAGCTCCGTCTGCAGCCGGTTCGACTCGCGCGCGTCGGTCTCGCCCGCCGCGTCGCGCGCTCTCGTCTCCGCGATCAACTGCGACCACGCGCGGCGCAGCGCGCCCAGCTCCGCGCGGAAATTCTTCTCGCGATCGACCGCCGCGCGCATCTCCGCGCGGAAGTCGCGCGGCTCGCCCCGGCTCGCGTGCGAAGGCGCGCGCCCGTCGGCGTTTGATGAAATCGGAGCTTTGCCTGCGTCGCGTTGCGACGGCGCGACGGCGCGCCCCGTCGCGCCGTCGCCGCTTCGCGTCGGCTCTTCGCCGCGGCGCGCCTGCCGGCCGGGGCGCGGCGGCGTTCGCGCCTGCGAGACTGCGTCGCCCGCGTCCGACTCGTCGAAGACGCGCGCGAAGGCGGCGCGGACGCTCGCGGTGTGCGCGGCGAGCGCGTCGTCGAATCGCGCGAGGGCGTCGCCGCCGCCGAAGTTCATGCGCCGCGCGACGAGTGCGCGGCGCGAGTCGTCGGCGGGGACGGTGTGGGTTTGGAGACCGTGCTCCATCTGCAGGCGGTGTTCGAGGGCGCGTAAGAATTTGTAGGCGTCGGAGAGCCCGGTGCGCTCGCGCTCGGTGATGTGTTTGCGATCCGCGAGGCGACCGAGGCTGACGAGGGTGTGCGGCGCGTGCAGCCAGGGGTCGCGCGCGCCGTGGGCGAGCTGGAGCGCCTGCGCGATGAACTCGATCTCGCGTATGCCGCCGCGACCGAGCTTGACGTTGAAGCCGCGCTCGCGCTCGCGCCGCTCTCGATCAATCTTGCGCTTGGCGAGGCGCACCTGCGCGAGCGCGCGCTCGACCGAGCCCGCTTGCGAATAGACGCGCGGGCGGACGCGCTCGTAGAAGCGCGCGAAGAGCGCGCGCGAGCCCGCCGAGTCGCGCGCGCGAAGCAGGGCTTGCAGCTCCCAGGCGTGCGCGTCGCGCTCGTAGTAGCGCGCGGCTTCCGCGAGCGAGACGGCGAGCGCGCCGTCGCGACCGTGCGGGCGCAGGCGCAGGTCAACCCGGTACGCCGCGCCTTCGCCCGCCTGTCGTCCGACGAGGCGCGCTACGCTTCCGGCGAGGCGGTTGAAGTATTCGCGGTTGGTGGTCGCGCCGCGCGTGCCCGCGCCCGATGTGTCGCCGTCGGCGTCGTAGAGGAAGAGGAGGTCTATGTCGGACGAGTAGTTCAGCTCGCGCGAGCCGAGCTTGCCGAGGGCGACGACCGCGAACTCGGCGGCGACGCGGCGTCCGCGCGCGTCGCGCGTGAGCGGCGAGCCGTGGAGGTTGTCGAGTTCCTGTCGGGCGAGATCGAGCGCGTAAGAGAGCACGGCGTCGGCGAGGTTCGAGAGTTCCTCGGTCGTCTCGACGACCGTGGAGGCGCGGCGTATGTCGTGCAGGTAAATCCGCAGCAGCTCGCGCCGGCGGAAGCGCGCGAAGGTGACGTGCGGCGACTCCTGCGTGTGCGTCAGGGCGAAGCGCGCGAGCGACTCGCGCAGCTCCTCGGTCGAGCGCACGCGCGCGTCCGTGCGTTCGCGCGCGAGCCACGCGAGGTGTTCGGGGCTCTGCGCGAGCGTCGTGGCGAGCAGCGGACTCCACGCGGCGAGGGCGAGCGCGTCGGAGAGCAAGCCCGGATCGGCGTCGAGGCGGCGCGCGGCGCGCGGGTGCCCGGAGGCGACCTCTTCGTAGAAGCGGCGCGCGCCGCCGGGGTCGGGAAGCCCGCGCAGCAAGTCTTCGGTTTTGTCGTCGCGGTTCGGCAAGCGTCGTTGATTGTAGCGCGAAGCGCGGCGCGCCGCTGACCGGCGCGCGGAAGGCGCGACGGATTAGCCGTTTCTTCTGAGTCAGGCTGCCGGACGAAGCAGCCGCCGCCGAAAAAGATTGCCGCCGCTGCGCGCGCCCCTTATGCTGGCGGGCGTTCAAGCGCCCCGGCGCCGTGCCATTCCCGATCCGGCAGGAAGCTCTCTGCGATGATCACGACCGAACGACTCACGCGACACTACGCCCCCGGACTCGCCGCGCCCTGCGCGCTCCTCTTGCTCCTCCTCTGCGCGGCGGCGACCGAGGTCAGAGCCGATCCCGTCGTCATTACTTTCGACGAGCCCGGCATGGTCGGTCACTCCGATTTTAGGGATCGGTTCGGCGTCTTCTTCAGCACCGCCCACACCAGAAACGGGCAGATCGTTAACTTGACGGACGCCGTGATCGCCAACTCGGCTGCCGCCAACACCGCGCCCAACGCCCTCTTCGGCGCGCAGCTCAACCCGCTCGCGCTCCGCTACAACAACGTCTCCGTCGAGTTCATACTGCCGATCCCCGGCGCGCCCTTCCTCTACTCGCGCGCGGCGACAGACTTCGTC
>JAIVGV010000520.1 GCA_020201365.1 Acidobacteriota bacterium | reverse complement strand
AGTTGAAACCCTCGTCCCAGTTGGCGACGATCTGCGCCTCCTGTTCGGCGTTCGGGTAGTCGATCAGAATCTTTAAGAGGAAGCGGTCGAGCTGCGCTTCGGGCAGCGGGTACGTGCCCTCGTACTCGATGGGGTTCTCGGTGGCGAGCACGGTGAAGAGCGGCGAGAGCTGGTGCGCCTCGCCGTCAATCGTCACCTGCCGCTCCTCCATCGCTTCGAGGAGCGCGGCTTGGGTTTTGGGCGGCGTGCGGTTGATCTCGTCCGCGAGCAGGATGTCGGTGAAGATCGCGCCGCGCCGGAGCGAGAAGGTTGAAGTTGAGACGTTGAAGACGTTCGTGCCCGTGATGTCGGAAGGCATCAGGTCGGGCGTGAACTGGATGCGCCCGAACTCCGCGCCGACGATGCGCGCCAGCGTCTTCACCATCAAAGTCTTCGCCGTGCCGGGGACGCCCTCGACGAGCGCGTGCCCTTCGGCGAGGAGCGCGACCAAGACCTGCTCGACGACCTCGTCCTGCCCGACGATGATCTTGCGCAGCTCCGTGTTGATGTGCTCGACCGTTGCGGCGACGTTTTGCAGCATGAAAAGCCGTGACAAGTGACGAGTGACAAGTGACCAGCAAGAGCCGCGCTCTGCCAATCATTACTCGTTACGCTTGATTCCTTTCTCTCTAACCGCAGATCAAAATCAAAGTCGTTCCGCCTGCTTGATCTCGCGCGAGCGCATCCGTATGCCGAGCGAGCGTTCGAGTTCGCGCAAACTTGCGGCGAGTTGGAGCGCGCGGCGGGCGGTGATGGGCGTGCCCGCGATTGTCTCTTCGCAGTCGCGCATGAGCGCCGAGAGGCGCGCGCGATCCGTGCCGGAGCGTGCGGAGACCGCCGACGCGATCTCTTCGCGGGGGGCGGCGAGGTCTGTGCCGCCGTAGCGCGCGAGCGCCCGGCGCGTGCGAGAGTAGATGTTTTCGAGCGCGAGATCAAAGGCGCGCGCGCGCTGCTGCAGCTCCGCCATCGAGGCGACGAATTCGAGCTTCGATCTTCGATCAACGCGCGGCGCCGGGACGGGGCGCGCGAAGCGGCGACCGCGCGTGAAGGCGACGACCGCGGCGATTAAGATCAACTGCCCGAACATCGCGACGACGGGCGTGCCCGCGAAGTAGGCGGCGATCTGGTTGCGCGTCTCGCCGCGTCCTTGATGATATTCGTCGAACGCGACGAGCCCGCCGCCCGCCGTCAAAACATTTTCGTCGAGCTGCAAGTTGTCGGCGCGCGCGACGCCGTTGTTGGCGACGAGGAACGGATCGGCGACGACGACGACGCGACCGCGACCGCGCGTGAACTCCGCGACGAGCGCGCCGCGCTCGTCCGTGAAGTTCAGCACGGGCGCTTCGGGCTCGACGCGATCCTCCGGGTGCGCTTCCGGTCTGCCGACGCCGACCCCGCCGCCCCTGCGCGTCTGCGAGATGACGACGGGCGATGCGCCCGATCTCGGCGAAGCGTTCGCGCGTGGCGTCGGCTGCGTCGTCTGTCTCGGCGGCGGCTCTTCGCCCTCTTCGTCCTCTTCGTCGGACGATTCGTCTGACGACTTTGAAGAGTCGCCTTCGTCGTCCGCGTCGCCCCTGCCGACGACGCGCAGGCGGCTCGCGTAGCGCGAGGGCGCGGCGCGCTCGACGCCCGTCGCGTAAACGGTCGGCTGGGTCGGCGCGAGCGTGTGCGTGCCCGCGACGAGGGATTCCACGTCGTCGGCGCGCGAGTCCGAGCCGGGGAACGTGCGCGCCTCGGAGACGACGCCCCAGCGCTCGCCGGAGGTAAGCGTCTGTTCCGGCAGGCGGTCGAAGACGACGAGTCGCCCGCCGCGCGCGACCCAGCGCATCAAATCCTTCTTCTCGTCCTCCGTGAAGTGGCGTCGGACTGTGCCGACGACGACGAAGGTCGCGGGGCTCGCGCCTTCGCCCTTCAGGAGCGACTCGGTGGGCTCGCGCCAGCGCATCACCTTGTGACCCGATGCCGCAAGGTACTCGTAGATGGCGCGCGTGCCCGTCGGTCCCGCGTTCGACGTTGACCTGTCCGGGTTCAACTCCATCTCCGGCTCGCGCTCGACCTGCACGTAAGACGCAGCGTTCAGCGCCGCGAGCAGCGCGACGACGACGACGACGAAGACGGCGATGGATAATCTGCTACGCACAACTCTTTTGATTAGTACTGAGTACTGAGTACTGAGTACTGAGAAGAAATATCAGAGAGTTCAAAGCGTGACCTGTCTTTCACTCAGTACTCAGCACTCAGCACTCAGCACTTTGTCGCTTGTTCGCAGAGCGTGCGGTACTCGTCCCAGTCCGAAGGCGACGCGGGGGCGAAGCCGTACCAGTGGCGCTCGAAGTTGAGCGTGAGCGGGCGCAGCGCCGTGTAGAGTTCGGCGCGGTCGCGCACGCCGTTCAAATAATCCCGGTTGGTCTTGTGGCGCGCGAGTCGGATCAGCTTGCGGTCGCCGAGCTCACACAAGACCGCGACGTAGGCTTTGCGGATGGCGGCGCGCAGGTCGCCCGCGCGCGCGAGCCGTTCGGCGTCGGCGAAGAGGTCTGCCGACGACTGATCGGGCGCGAGCGTCTCGCCGAGGACGACGCGCGCCTCGCGCTCGCGCGTGCGTCTGCGGCGCGTCGAGAAGCGCGACCAGAGGTTCGGTCCGAACCGCCAGATGACGAAGACGATGACGGCGGCGGCGAGCGCGTAGATGAAGACGCGCGCGACGAGCGAGAGCGCGCCCGCCGCGCCCGGCTGCATCGGCTTGGTCTGCGGGATCAGCCTTTTGAGGAGTTTGACGATCTCTTCCCAGAGCCGCGCGAGCGCGCCGCCTTTGGACGCCTGCTCGTTGTATTCGGGGCGGCGCAGGATCGTCTGGAGGCGACCCTTGTCCGCCTCCTTGTCGCGCGCGCGCGACCTTGCGGCGGCGGCTGC
>JAIVGV010000031.1 GCA_020201365.1 Acidobacteriota bacterium | reverse complement strand
CGCGCAGACTCCGAGTCCGCCGCGTTCACCCCGTAGTTTCCGATCAAAGGGTACGTCATGCACACGATCTGCCCCGCGTATGACGGATCGGTTAAGACCTCCTGATAGCCCGACATCGAGGTGTTAAAAACCATCTCGCCGCACACCTCGCCCTGCGCGCCCCACGCGCGACCGCGGAACGTCCGCCCGTCTTCGAGCGCCAGCAGCGCTGGTCTAGCGTCGCTCACTCCGTCTCCTTCGGCGGCGCGGTCGCCGCCGCGCGCTCTCTCGATCTGCCGAGACGCTGCACGTCGTCGGCGCTCGCGTCGAGCGGGGCGGTCTTCATGCAGGTGTCTGTGACGAGGCGACCGCGCCCGTCCTGTCGGCGCGCGAAGACGAGATACTTCTTGCCCGTCTCGAACGTGAGCGCGCAGTCGCCGAGCGTGTAGATGACGATCTCGTCATCAGTCGCGCCCTTCCACGTCTGCTCGACACGTAGGCGCACGCGCCACTCGAAGCCCTGCGCCGTCATCTCGCGGTGGCTCTCGACGACCGTGCCGACGAAGACCGCCTCGGCGCGATCCTTCGCCTTCGAGACGGTCGGCGACTCGGCGCACGCGCACGTCGCCGCCGCCGCCGCGGCTTCGACGCGGGCGAGCGCGAGCGCACACACGACGAGCAAGAGTTTCAGCGTCAGTTTCATCTTCATCGATCCGTCAACGCTCACGCGCGCGATCTCAGGAACTGCTGCGCCTCGTTGAGCCAGCGCTTGTCCGTGCGGTACTTGTAGGCGGGCGAGGTCTTGACCGCCTCGATGCAGGCGCGCATCGCTTCGTCCGCCTCGCGCTGGCGACCGAGCCCGGCGAGCGCGCGTCCCTTCAAGTAAAGCCCCTCGGCGTCCGACTCGCGGCGGGCGAGGAATCGTTCGAGCGCGTCGAGCGCGTCGCTGTACTGCCCCGCCGCAAGGTAGGTCGCGCCGATCTCGCGCCAGACCTCGTGCTGCGCGTGCGAGTCGTCGCGCGAGACGACCTGCTCGAAGTGCCGGATCGCTTCCGGGAGTCGGCTCTGCATCCGGCTGATGCGACCGAGCTGGTAGTGCGCGTCAACTTCGTCGGCGTCTATTTCGACGGCGCGGTGGAAGCGCTCGCGCGCCGGGTCGAGTTCCTTGCGCGAGAGGTGTATCAGCCCGAGGTTGTAGTGCGCGGAGGCGTCCGCCGGGTTGAGCGTCGCGGCTTCGAGGTTCTGGCGAAACGAGGCGCGCGCGCGCTGCGTGCGCACCACGTCGCCGAAGTAGCCGCGCAGCAAAAAGAACATCAGCAGCATCAGGAACGGCGAGCCGAGGACGTGGCTGAGGAGGAACGCCATGACGAACGTCGCCGGGATCATCAGCACGCCGCTCAACAGCACGACCAGCGCCGCGCGCAGCCAACTGAAGCGGAAGACTTCGCGCACGGCGACCGTCGCCCAGAGCGTGAAGACGAAGGAGGGCGAGAGCAGCATCGCGACCAGAAAAGCGCCCGCGATGGCGAACACTTCGGCGGTCTGCCGCGGGTCTGCGTTGTCGCCCGCCGCGCGCACCTGCTGCGCGAGCTGCTGACCGCGCGCCGCGGCTTCGAGCGTCGTGCGCCCTTCGAGCCCCGTCACGCGCGAGACGACGGCGAGCGGCAGCGCCGCGATGCTCGCCGCAGCCCAGCCGTAGAACATCGTCGAGGCGAGCGCCGCGTACTCCTGCTGCACGACGACGGGGAAGCTCGCGCGCCGCTCGAACAGGTTCGCCACGAAGATCGCGATGGGGACGAAGAACAGACCGACCGCCAAGAGCGCCCACGCCGACGGCAGAAAGACCTCGCGCACCGCGACCGCGCCCGTCAGCGTCGGCGCGGCGACGTAGAGCGCGTGCGCCGCGTAAGCGACGAGCGCCACGAGCGCCGCCTGCCCCAACGGCGCGCGCTCGCGCACCAGCGCCATCCCGCGCGCGGGCGCGTAGAACATCATCAGCAGCGGCTTGAGCCAGTCGAGCATGAAAGGGTGTCCGCGGTCACTTGCCCGTCGTCCGTTGTTCTTCGCTAATGAACTCGAACGAGCACCTTCGGCGGCGACTCGTCAGCCACGCGCAACGGACGACCGACCGCGGACGACGGGCAGCTCTAAGGTGACACCTCGTCGCTGTCGGGCTCGGGCGTCGGCTGCGGCATGCCGGGGCGCGGCGTGCCGAGCGTGTAGTCGGTCTCGTGGCGGATGACGCTCGCCTGCGAGAGGGGCCAGTAGCGAAACAGCGCCTTGCCGTAGATGTACTTCTCGGGCACGAGCCCCCAGGAGCGCGAGTCGTAAGACTGATCGCGGTTGTCGCCCGCCACGAAGTAGTAGTGCGGCTTGATGAGCTGCGGCGGGTGGTTCAGGCGCGCGACGTTGCGCGCGGGCTCGATGTAGGGCTCTTTCAGCTCCTGCCCGTTGATGTAGATCACGCCGTCGCGGATCTCTATCAGCTCGCCGGGCAGACCGATGACGCGCTTGATGTAGCTCTTGTCGGGGTCGTCCGGGTACCAGAAGACGATGATGTCGCCGCGCTCCAACTTCGGCAGGTGGTAATAGACGAGCTTGTTGACGAAGATGCGCTCGCCGTCGTGCAGGCGCGGCAGCATCGAGGTGCCCTCGACCTTGACGGGCTGGATGACGAAGACGACGAACAGCGCCGCGACGAGCAAAGCGAAGATCAGATCGCGCAGCAGCAGGCGCGCCTCCGACCAGAAGTGCTTGCGCGCCTCGTCGTCCAGGCGGTGCACCTCGATGTCGCGGTCGTCCTCTACGTGGAGGTGACCGAAGCGCGGCGCGTCCGGTTTTTTTCGCCAGAGCATGAGTCGCTTGAGTCCCCTTCGCCGCCGATCTCGCCGCTTCTCGCCGGAGTCGTTTTCGAGTTTGCCGCGCGCGCCCGTTCTTGTCAACGCGGGCGTCTCCCGCGTGTGAGCGCGCCGTCGGCACGCCTCGTCCGCCTCTTCCTTGACAGCGCGGCGGGCGCGTCTCTATCATCGCGGCAGTGCGGCGCATATCCTATTCGCAATTATAACTTCACTTAGAAGACCGGACGGAGGCTTCGAGACCAGCCGTGATCAAACTCGACATCGTGAACCGCGTCGCGGATCGCACGGGCGTGCCGAAGATGAAGGCGGAGCAGGCGGTGGACGCGCTCTTCCACTCGATGAAGGAGGCGCTCGCGCGCGGCGAGAGGATAGAGCTGCGCGGCTTCGGCGTCTTCATCGTCAAGCCGCGCAAGCGCGGGGTGGGGCGCAACCCGCGCACCGGCGAGGAGGTCGCCATCCCGCAGGGCAAGACCATCCGCTTCAAGCCCGGCAAGGAACTACAGGCGCACGGCTTCGGCGACGAAGACGGCGGGGGACACGACACCGACGCGCCCAACTCGCCCGACACAGGAATCTGAACGCAGAGGTCAGAGGTTAGAGGTCAGAGGTCGGTTAAGAAATCTGCGAGACTAACCTCCGACCTCTGACCTCTGTTTTTATGTCTGACGCCCTCCGACCCTTCCAGCCCTTCGCCGCGAGCCCCGCGGCTAATCTTTACAGGCAGGCTGCAAAACCTACCGCGCGCGAGTGGGCGCGCCACGGCGCGCTGCTCGCGCTGACGGCTTTGACCTGCACGTTCGCCGGGACGATGCTCGCGATCCCTTCGGACGCGCAGATCGAACCGCACGTCGCCGCGCCCGTCGGCGCCCTCGCCCACGTCGTTTACGTCCCGGCTTACTACTTCCTCGCCGTCGCCGAAATCTGCCGCTACGCCGCCGCGCACACCGCCGTCCTCGCCGAAGGCGTGACGTTCGCCGCCGCGCTGCTCGCAATCCTCGCGGCGCACGAGTCGGGACACTACGTCGCGTGCCGGCGTTACGGCGTCCGCGCGACGCTCCCCTTCTTCATCCCCGCGCCGCCGCTGTTTCTGGCGGGCACGTTCGGCGCGTTCATCAAGATCAAGTCGCCGATCCCGACGCGCCGCGCGCTCTTCGACATCGGCGTGGCGGGTCCGCTCGCGGGCTTCCTCGTCCTCATCCCCGTCGCCGTCGTCGCCGTCCTGACGACGCACCCCGCGCCGCCGCTCGCGGACGCAGCCGCCACAGCGGGCTCGACGATCTACTTCAACGATCCGCCGCTGCTCAGACTCCTCGCGCGCGCGCTCCGCATGGACATCGCGAACGCCGCGCCCAACCCTTTCTACTTCGCCGCGTGGATCGGTCTTCTCGTGACGAGCCTCAACCTGCTGCCCGTCGGGCAGCTCGACGGCGGGCACGCGGTCTTCGCCGTCTTAGGCAAGCGCGCGCACCGCGTCGTCGCGCGCGCCGCCTTCGCCGCGATGGTCGCGCTCGCTTTCTTAGGCTGGCGCTGGCACCACGCGCCGGGCGGCTTCGTCTATGCGGTCCTGCTCTTCGTCATGCTGCTCGTCCCGCACCCGCGAGCGCTCCGCGAGGAAGACTCGCTCGGTCGCGCGCGCCTCGTCGTCGCGTGGCTCACGCTCGCCGTCTTCCTGCTCTCGTTCGAGCCGTTCCCCGTCAGCATTAGCTGAAGATTCAACGCAGACGGAGAGACTCCGCGCCGTGAACGACGGTAGGGGCAGGGCTCACCGCCGCCCGCCGCGCGCCGGCACGTAGAAAAAGAGGCGCGTGCTTTCAACGTTGAAAGCACGCGCCTCTTGATTCAGCGACCTGACGGTCGCGGCGGGCAGAGGGCAAGTCCTCTGCCCCTACAAACTCACCTCACGTTGCAGAGTCGCTTCAACGCGCTCTGTGTCGGGTCATCGGGGGCGGCGATAGCGGCGGCTCTCCATCGAGGTTGCCCGGAACCGGCTCATACATCCTGCGCCAGAAGTCGCGGCGATCCCCGAAGGAGTTGCACGGCGGCAGCGGCGAGCGCTGGAAGCGCGGCGCGAAGGCGTCATCACGCAGGATGACGACGCGCGGCGCGCGGCGCGCGTCGAACCAGCCGCGCGTCGTCGCGCCGGAGAGCAGGGCGGCGGTGACGCCGATGACGAAGGTGATACAAGCGACGGCGAGGCGCAGGAAGAAACGTCTGGCTCTCATTTTCTCCACTCCCTTTGTACTCGCAGAGATGACGCGCGGCGTCGTGCTAGTTGTCCGTCGCGGGCGGGCGCGCGGTCGGTCGCGTCTTCGTCGCGCGGCGCGAAAGTCTCACGCGGCGGACGCGGCGGGCAGCAGCCCCTTTAGCTCTCGGACGATGCGCTCGGCTTCGCGCTGGTCGCGCAGCGCGATCATGAAGAACTTGTAGCCCTGCTGCAGGCAGATGACGCCGTTCGCGAAGAGCCAGATGCCGGAGAGGAACGGGTTGCCGCCGATGAGCCAGCCGATGGGCGCGCCGACGACCGTGCCCGGCTGGAAAATCTGCGCCCACATCGCTACGCCCGCCGCGCAACTGAACGCGCCGAGCAGGGGCGCGCCGACGTAGCGCACGACCGAGCGCTCGAACTCCGCGCGCTTGCGCTCCGCCTCGGTCAAGTCTCCCGCCTCGATCAACTCCTCGCGCTCGCGCAGGTACTCGTCGAACTTCACGAACGCGCGTCGCGCAGCCCACGCCGGGAGCGCCGAGTGCGTGAGCCAGTGCGGGTGCGCGCCGAGGAGCACGCCGTCGAGCGCGGGGAAGAAAGCGCCCGCCTGCACGCCCGCCGCGACCGAGATCGTCACCACCACCGCCTGCTTCGGGTTCTCGCGCGCCCACTCGTAAGCCTTGCGCGCGCCGGCGGTCGTCGCCGACGACAGACGCGCGACGCCAGCGCCCGCGCCGACCACCTTCGACGCGCGCTCGTAGTGCTTCTTCGCGCCGCCCAGAACGTCGCCCGCCTTCTTGCCCGCCGCCGCGCCAGCGTCCTTCAACTTCTCGACGCCCGCGCGAGCCGCGCGCTCCGCCTCGGACGCCGCGCGCCGCGCCTGCTCGCGCAGCTCGTCCGCCTGCCCGCCCGACTCGAAGTCCGCGCCCATGCGTTCGGCTTCCGCGCGCGCGCGCTCCGCCTCGGACGCCACGCGCGAAGCGCCGCGCCGCGCCGCGTCCTGCGCCGCCCGCGCGCCCTCCTCGACGCGCTCCTTGATCTTGTACTTCTCGTCCAGCTCCCGCGCCTTGCGCCGCGCCGCGTCGCCCCACTCGCCGAGCCGGTCTTTGTAGTCAGCCACGTGCAAACCTCCGGTTTGAAACTATGAAGTATGAACGCGGAACGCTGAACGAAAAGCGGAAGGACGAGAGCCGACGGTTTTTCGGTTCATCGTTCGTCGTTGCGGACTTCATCGTTCTACTTTACGCCGAGCGCCGCCGCGGGGTTCGCCGAGCCGGAGCAGCAGACGCGGTTGCGCCCCTGGCGCTTGGCTTCGTAGAGGGCGGCGTCCGCCGCGTTGAACAGCTCGCGCGCGTCGCGCGTGTCGGCGTTGAACTCGGCGAGACCGACGCTGACGGTGACCTGACCGACGGGCGCCGGGTGCTTCTCGGCGAAGCTGGCGCGCAGGCGCTCGGCGACTTCGAGACCGCCCGCGAAATCCGTCTCGGTGAGGATGACGGCGAACTCCTCGCCGCCGATGCGCGCGGCGGTGTCTATGCCGCGCGTCCCGGCTTGGAGGGCGACGCCGAGACGGCGGATCACCTCGTCGCCCGCGTCGTGACCGTGCGCGTCGTTCACGTTCTTGAAGTGGTCAATGTCGAGCAGCAGCAGGCAGAAGGGGCGCTCGAAGCGGCGCGTGCGCGCGACCTCGCGCTCCAGCTGGCGCTCGAAGCGGCGGCGGTTCGCCAAGCCCGTCAGGTGATCGGTGAAGGCCGCCTCCTCGCAGGTGTCGAGGTAGTTCTTGAAGTCGAGCAAGGTGCGCGCGCGCGCGAGCAGCAGGTCGAGATCGGTCGGGTCGGTGATGTAGCCGAGCGCGCCGACCTCCGCGCCGCGCCGCACGTCGTCGGTGTCGCCGCGCGCGGCGGTCTGGATGATGACGGGGATGAAGCGGGTCGAGGGGTTGGCGCGGACGCGCCGGACCATCTCGTAGCCGTCCATGTTGGGCATCATCACGTCGGTGACGATGAGATCGGGCTGGTGCGACTCGACCGCGGCGAGCCCCTCCGCGCCGTCCTCAGCCGTGCGCACGTTATAGCCCGCCATCTCCAAGGCGACCTTCAGCAGCTGGCGCTTGTCCTCGTCGTCATCGACGAGCAGCACGTTGAACTTGCTCAGCATAAAATCTTGCAACCCGCCCTCGTCCCGCGCGTGAAGAAGATGCCCTTGCGCGCTTCACGTCTTCATGCTAGAGTGCGTCTCTAACAAGGACGGATGCCGTAACGCCCGCGTTCGGTTGCAGTGCTTACCGAAAATTCCCTTACGAACGTGAACTGACCAGGAACAAGGCTTCAACGTTTCGTGCCACGGGTCGAGTTCTTCCGAAAAACTCTCGCTCCTTGTCTGCCCTGCTTTTTGCCCGAACGACATCATCCCCAAGCCTCGGCGACTTCCCCCCGCAAGCGCCCGTCGCGCCCGCCGGCGTGACCAACGAGGCGGACTATCGAGGTTCCCCCGAGATGCCACACCGCAGAGCCTGCGACCTCTCGACCGCCGAGCGCGCGGACATCCTCCGCCACTCCGACTTCGGCGCAGGGGTCGCCGACCAACTGATCGAACGGCTCGCCGCCGCCTCCTTCGCGCTCGACGTGCGACGCCGACGCTTCATCTACCGCGCGGGCGAGGCGGCGGACGCGCTCTACGTCGTCGCGCGCGGGCGCGTCAAGCTGTGCAGCGTCGAGCCGGAGACGGGGCGCGAAGCCGTGATAGACATCCTGCCGACGGGCGCGCTCTTCGGCGAATCGGCGCTCTACACGACGACGGGCGTGCGGCAGATGTCGGCGGCGGCGTTCGAGCCGTCGCGCGTGCTGCGCGTCCCGGCGGGGGAGTTCAAGCTGGCGATGGGGGAAAGTCGCGAGCTCAATGATCACACTTTCCGCCTGCTCGGTCAACGACTTTCCCGCTCCGAGCGCCGCGTCGCCGATTTCGCCCTCGACGCCATCCCCGCCCGCCTCGAAAAGCTGCTCGCGGACTTGTCCGAGCGCTACGGTCGTGAGGAGGACGGCGGCGTGCTGATAGACATCGCCCTGCCCCACCGCGAGATCGCCTCCATCGTCGGCTCGACGCGCGAGAGCGTCACCGTGCGTCTGAACGATCTGCGCCGCGCCGGGATAATCGAGTTCGTTGACAGGAAGATTCTGCTGAAAAACCAGCCCGCGGCGGCGGCGACCGCCTAGGGCGCGAAGGCGAAGCCTAAAAGGGCGGAGGGCAAAAGTCGGGCGTCGCGCTTTGACTTTTGCCCTCCGCCTTTTTAAGTTTAGTCCGTCATGCGTTGCCCGCTCTGCAAGAAGCCCGTCGAGACGGAGAACAACCCGCACCGCCCCTTCTGCTCGGAGCGGTGCAAGCTGATAGACTTCGGCAACTGGGCTGACGAGAGCTACCGCATGCCCGCGCAGGAGGAGCGCCCGTCCGTCGAGGAGATGGAGCAGCAACTCCCGCACGACGGCGTCCAGAGGTGAAGGCGCACGACGGCGGCGAGGGCAATCGTCGTCAACCCGCGTCGCGCTCGCTCGATGAGTCGTAAGATCATTCGTCATCTTCCCGGCATGAGAACTTTCGCCGCCGCCGTCCTCGCCTCCGCCGCGCTCGCGCTCGCCGCGTGCACGCGACCCGACTACACGAAGGGCTCGACCTCCTACACGCCCGCGAACGCGAACGACGCCAACGCGAACACTCCGAGCGGCAACGCGCTCCCGCGCACGTCCCTGCCGATGCCGCCCGTCGCCGCTCACGGCACCTCGTCGTCAGCGACCGCGCCCGCCAGCGAGGCGGCACTCACGTCGAGCACCTGGACGATGCTCGACGGAAGGCGCGCGCGCCCCAGCGACTATCAGGGCAAGGTGCTCGTCATAGACTTCTGGGCGAGCTGGTGCGAGCCTTGCAGGCTCGAGACGCCGCACCTCGTCGAGATGCAGCGCCGCTACGGCGCGCAGGGGCTGCAGATCGTGGGCTTGAACGTCGGCGGCGAAGACGACCGCGAGCGCGTGCCCGACTTCGTCAAAGAGTTCGGCGTCCCCTACCCGCTCGGCTACCCCGACGACGCGATGGACGAGCTCTACTTCGCGTCGGACGACACCATCCCGCAGACCTACGTCTTCGACCGCAAAGGTCGCCTCGTCCGCCACTTCATCGGCTTCGACGAGACCGTCCCCGGGGAGATCGAGAACACGATCAAGACGGCGCTGCAAGGCTCGTGAATGGAAACGAGCGACGAGTGACGAGCGAAGCCCCGTAGGGGCGGCATGTTTGTAGCCCAGGGCGTGAGCCCTGGGATCGGTCGTGAGAGAAAACGTCCGAAGCCCCGTAGGGGCGGCATAAATCACGCGCGGTTTATGTCGCCCCTACGGGGCTTCAACCTCTTCGTGGTTGCTGCGTTACCCAGGGCCCGCGCCCTGGGCTATAAACATGTCGCCCCTACGGGGCTCGGAATCTGTCGCGCCTCCGGCTTACTTCTCACTTGTCACCCGTCGTTTGTTTCTTTACGATTCACTAAACCATGAGACGGGCGAAGATACTGGCGACGCTCGGACCCGCCTCGCGCGATCCGGCGACGCTCGAAGCGCTGATCGACGCGGGCGCGAACGCCGTGCGCATCAACATGTCGCACGGCACGCAGGAGGAGCACGCCGAGACCGTGCGGCGCGCGCGCGAAGCCAGCGAGCGCATGAAGCGACCGCTCGCCGTGCTCGTTGACCTGTCGGGTCCGAAGATCAGGACGGGCGTGCTTCAGGGCGGTCAGCCCGTCACGCTCGAGCCGAACGCGCTCTTCACGCTCACCACGCGCTCCGCCGCGGGCGACGCGCGCGAGGTCTCGACCAACTACTCGGGGCTCGCGCGCGACGTGAGCCCCGGCGCGCGCATCCTCCTCGACGACGGCGCAATCGAGCTGCACGTCGAGCGCACGACCGACACTGATGTTGTCGCGCGCGTCGTCAACGGCGGCACGTTAGGCGAGCGCAAGGGCATCAACCTGCCGGGCGTGCAACTTCCCATCCCTTCACTCACGGACAAAGACCGGCGCGATCTCAACTGGGCTGTGCGTCAGGGCGCGGACTACATCGCGCTCTCGTTCGTGCGGCGCGCGGAGGACTGTAAAGAAGCGAAGGGGCTGATCAAGGCTGCGGGCGGGCATCAGCCGCTGGTCGCGAAGATCGAGAAGGCGGAGGCGATTGATAACTTGGCGGAGATCGTCGCCGCGTCGGACGGGGTGATGGTCGCGCGCGGCGATCTCGGCGTGGAGACGAGCGTCGAGTTAGTGCCGGTCTATCAGAAGCGGATCATCGAGGAGGCGAACCGCGCGGAGAAGTTCGTCATCACGGCGACGCAGATGCTGCAATCCATGGTGAACGAGCCGCGCCCGACGCGCGCCGAGGCTTCGGACGTGGCGAACGCCGTGTGGGACGGCTCGGACGCGCTGATGCTTTCGGGCGAGACGGCTTCGGGCAAGTACCCCGTGGCGGCGGTGGAGACGATGGCGCGCATCATCGGGTCGGCGGAGGCTGGGCGCTCCGAGGAATTCGGTTCGGGGCGCAAGTGGAGCGGCAGGCAGTCCGGCAGAATCAGCCGCGCGATCTGCGAGGCGGCGGCGTTCGCGGCGGAAGAGATGAACGCGAAGATGATCGCGGTCTTCACCGAGTCGGGCTTGATGGCGCGGCGGCTCGCGATACTTCGCCCCGTGCAGCGCATCGTCGCGCTGACGCCTTCCGAAGCGGTGCGGAACGAGCTGTCGATCATCTGGGGCGTCGAGTCGCTCCTGCACCCGCCCGCCGACAGCACGCGCGATCTGATCAAGGTCGGCGACCGCGTGATGCTCGAAGCGGGCGTCGCCGAGC